>JBQGEO010000760.1:0-2084 GCA_052039655.1 Pararcticibacter sp. | reverse complement strand
AGCAAACTGTTGAGTTCCTTTACTCCCGTCTGCCTATGTTTTCAAGGATCGGGGCCCCGGCTTTAAAGAAGGATCTTACCAATACCAGGCTGCTTTGCAGTTATTCGGGCAATCCACAGGAAAAGTTCAGGACTATACATGTAGGCGGCACTAACGGAAAAGGATCGGTTTCGCATATGCTGGCTGCAATACTCCAGCAAGCTGGCTATAAAACCGGTTTATACACCTCCCCTCACCTCCGGGACTTCAGGGAGCGGATCCGGATAAACGGAGATATGATCCCGGAAGAAAGCGTTGTTGAATTAACCGATAAGCTCCAAGCATGCATAAACGAAATTGAACCTTCATTCTTCGAAGTGACAGTCGCGATGGCCTTTCAATACTTTGCCGAACAAAAGGTTGATATTGCTGTCATAGAAGTAGGCTTGGGCGGAAGACTTGATTCCACCAATATTATCACCCCGCTGCTTTCAGTGATCACAAACATCGGTTTTGATCACATGAATATCCTCGGAGATAGCCTGCCGCTTATTGCTGCCGAAAAAGCGGGAATCATTAAACCCAGTGTACCGGTTATTATAGGTGAACGGCACCCGGAAACAGAAGACGTATTCATTACCCAGGCTAGAGAAACCGGATCAGATATTACTTTTGCTTCAGACGAATGGGTAGTGTCGGGAGAAAAGACAAGCGGAGAAGACAAAGATCTGCTTCAGGTAAAAGTCAGCCCTTCTGATGATATAATTCCCGCCCTGATTGAACTTGATCTTACAGGAACATATCAGTTAAAAAACATAAAGACAGTATTAAGCGCTATAAAGGAGCTCCGGAAACAGGGATTTCTTATTGATAAGGAACATATTACTAAAGCTCTGGCCAATGTGCAGTCTGCGACAGGTTTAATGGGCAGATGGCAGGTGCTGGACAGATCTCCGCTGGTTATCTGCGACACCGGACACAACGAAGACGGGATCCGTGAAGTTTTGCGAAACATTCAGCAAACTTCCTTTTCTAAACTTCATATGGTGATTGGCATGGTCAAAGACAAAGACATTTCCAGGGTACTCTCTCTCCTGCCCGCTGATGCGGCCTATTACTTTTGCCAGCCCGCCATTGAGCGCGCTAAGCCTTCAGAAGAGCTGGCTGCAGAAGCTGCCCTGAAGGGATTGAGGGGGCAGGCATTTTCAAGCGTTAACGAGGCCCTGGCAGCCGCCAGGAAGGCAGCAGGGAAAGATGACCTGATATTTGTTGGCGGAAGTACTTTCGTTGCAGCTGAAGTAGTCTGATCTGCTTACAGCTGCGTCAAGCATAAGTTATGCCGAATCTTTACAATACAGTTTACCGGTACTGAAGGAATCGAAATACAGGTTTAATACTGCACAAGCGGACCGAACATGTATTTTAGCCCTATATTAAAAACCCCATACATATCATTTCCGCTTCCGGGAATGTAATACCCGTCAAGGTTATCCCCCATCACAAAATTCGCCTGGAACTTCATACTCAGGATCACCCTGGGTTCGCTGGATGTTTGAAGATCAACCCCGGCAAGCACCGGAATAAACAGCTCTTTATTCCAGTTTGCACCACGGAACAAAGCTTCCCGGCCGGGGACAGGCTTCCTGTTGATACTTACCTGGCTGCTGGCAATCAGGCCGATCCCGCTTCCTGCATATATTCCCTTTATAAACCGGTCCAGGATACCTTCGTCATTGAAGCGATACCGTCCGCCGTTCCCCATAAACTGGCCCAGATGTACCTTCCCATAAGCAGTTGCCGCCTTATAATCATTCACAAAATATCTCCCGGGCGAGGCGGATTCAGATCCCGATAACTTCCCTTTTTGTACCTCAGCTCCGATATTGACATACCTGCTAAAATAAAAATCGGCAGTCCCTCCAAAAGCAAATTTATATTTCGACGATGACAGGTCGTTTTTGCTGGTGGTGATCCCCGCATTTGCTCCAATAGTAAACCTTCTGAATTCGTTTTGGGCAAATACGGAGGCTGGTAGCAGAAATATCAGATAAAGCCAGAAAGGTTTCATTCAATAATTTAAAAGTAAAGCCCGCAAAAGTAATCCT
>JBQGEO010000759.1:0-4454 GCA_052039655.1 Pararcticibacter sp. | reverse complement strand
CAATGGCAGTACCAGGGAGAATACATTATAAACCTCGTCTCTGAGTATGCGCAGGCTTCCCCCATGCAGCTCTGCCAGCGTACGGGCCAGATGCATTCCCAGGCCGGTACCATTTATCTGACCGTGCTCATGAAGACGGATGAAGGGCTTGAAGATGTCATCGTACTGCTCAGGAGTAATCCTCGCCCCATCTGTCGCCACACGGATCTCAAACATCCCCTCAGCATGTGTAGTTATCAGCTCCGCCCTGATCGTGTGTGCAGCATATTTAACCGCATTGCTGAAAAGATTGCTGATGATCTTGGTCACTGCCTCCTTATCTATAACCGCAGTAAAATCGTCGTTATCCATTTCTACGGTGAATGTCCGCTTGTATTCTTTAACCAGGGGCGAAAAACTCTGCTGCAGCCCGGTGATCAACTCCGGGATATTGCACTCCGCTACGTTAAGAGTATAAACCGATTTTTCGATCTTCCTGAAATCCAGCAACTGGTTCGTAAGGTCGAGCAGCCTGTCTGTATTCTTTTTCATGATACGAAGGTCATCCAGGGTATCCGCATCCTGACGATTGCCCTGTACCATAATATTTTCCAGGGGTCCCCTTATGAGGGTAAGCGGAGTTCTGATCTCGTGCGTGATATTTGTAAAAAAGCGGATCATCGCATCGTGGATCTCCCGTTCTTTATCCTGTTCCAGCTTTTGTATAAACAACTGTTGTCTGAACCGCTGCCGTCGTCTCAGGAATCTCACCAGCATGTACACTATTATAATAAACACCCCTGTATAAATAGCGTAGGCCCACCTGGTAAGGTAAAAAGGCGCCAGGATCGTGATGTGCAGGCGCCTTTCCTGAGGGTTCCATAATCCGTCGTTATTAGACCCACGTACCCGGAATACATAGTTGCCGCTGGCCAGATTTGAGTAGCTGATGAGTGATGACTCAGTCACTCTCTGCCACTTATCTTCAAGTCCCTCAAGTTTATATTGAAGTGAGTTAATTTCCGGCGCCTGGTAGCTAAGTGCAGAAATACGGAGTGAGAAATGGTCCTGATCATGCTTCAGCGTGATAGAATCTGAAAATATAATGCTTTTATGCAAGGGAGAGCCGGGCTGCCCTACTACAGTGGGCTGGTTAAATACCAGGAAGCCGGTAATATATACCGGCGGGATATACCTGTTTTCGGTAAAAGTATCCGGTTTAAATGCGATCAGGCCGTTTATAGATCCGAGCAGTATGGTCCCGTCGTCGTCCCGGTAGCCCGACTTATAATTGAACTGCTTGTCCAGTAGTCCGCTGGCCTGGGTATATGTTTTAGTAAGGCCGTTGCGGGGATCAAACCTGACCAGGCCGCTGTTCGTAGTAAGCCAGAAGAAACCTTTACCATCCTCCACCATTTGATAAACCACCCCGTTCAAAGGGCCCGGCCGGGCCGGATATCTTTTAAAAGAACCCTTTTCCGGTTCAAATTTACAGAAGCCCCTTCCTTCAGTAGTCAGCCAGATCTGTTTATTGCTGTCTTCAAAAATGCTCAGCACTTTATTGTGCGGCAGACTTCTTTCGTCGTCCGAATGCTGATAATGAATCCATTTTTTACGAGCAGCATCATGCAGAAATACACCGTTGGTGTAGGTAGCCACCCAGGTATTTCCCCTGCTATCTTCAATAATATCATAAACGAGGTTGTTGTCGAGCTCAGGCACTGTCTCAAAGATTCCTGTTGATTTGTCGTACCTGAGCAGCCCAATTGACGTACCCAGCCAGATATGCCCGGTACTTGCTTTCCTGACAGAGAACACAAAATTGTTCCGGATAGTAGCAGGACGATCACCCGCGGTATACGACTTAATCTGCCCTGTACGCGTATTAATGACCCGGACTCCCTGGGAAAAAGTCCCTACCCAGAGCAGATCACCGTCCATGCACAAACCATGGATATTTGAAAAACCCTTACTCGGCGCAAAATGCTCAAAGGTCCTGTCCGACCGGTTGAAGCGGAACAGTCCGGCATCTTCCGTCCCGATCCATAACTGATCGCCATGCCCTCTGACGATTTCCCGGACCCGCTGCCCCTTCAATGCTCCCTTGTTGTCAGTCGGAGAGTATTTTTCGAAATAAGTAGTCTGCCCGGGAAAATAATTGACCCCTCCAAAGTAAGAGCCGATCCACATGCCCCCTTCCTTATCCTTGTACAAAGAATAAATAGCATTATCCGATATAGAGAAAGGATCCGACCTTGCATGCTGCAGGTGCCTGCCGGCCCCCGTCCGGCGATCATAAACGAAAACGCCTGTTTCTGTTCCGATCCAGAGTTCATTCGCAGAATAGGGATAAATACACCTGACGAAGAGCGGGCCTGACTGAGCTGCCGGCAGTGCCAGCTTCTTTACCTTCCCCGTAAGCAGGTCCAGCTCCATCATTCCGTTAGTTTCTGAACCGGCATACAATTTATTATCCTTCGCCAGGAACAGGCTATTTATAAGCTCATCCTTAAACAGCTCTTTACCCTGGTAAGAAGTATAAGGTTTCAGCGTTTTAAAGTGATCGAGCGTAACATAAAGTCCCTTGTAAAAACTGATCCACAGCCCATTCTGTCTATCCGGATAAAAATCCCTCACAAACCCTTTGTCCTCAAATGGAAAGTTCAGGAACTCTTTACGCACCGCATTGTAGCTAAAAAGCCCCCGCCCATGAACCGCAAACAGAATGCTTCCTCCCGGCCCTGGTCCAATCTTGTTAACAGTTCTGTCGACAGACCGGCCGTTGCGGGCAACAACTGAAAACCGTTCGAAACGTTCTTTAAGGGGATTATAAAGATAGGCGCCCACGTCCGTTCCGACCCAGATATTCCCTTCCCTGTCTTCGAACAATGTGGTGATAAAACTATGACCCAGGCCGGTAGCGCTCCCGTCGTTGCTCTTAAATACCTTTACGGTTACTCCGTCATACCTGTTCAGTCCGTCTTTAGTACCAAACCACATAAACCCATTCCTGTCCTGAAGAATAGTATTCACTGTATTCTGAGATAGGCCGTTGGTTATGTCCAGTTTCCGGAAATAGTAGGATTGCGGCGACTGGGACAGCGCATGGAAAGCAAAAAAGAAAAAAAATATAGACCAGAAAGCTTTCGCTCTGCATTGATTTCTAAACCCCGCAATCGGCAACATCTTCAAAAATATTAAAATTACGGTACCAGCCTATCACTTTGTTTATCCCGCAGTAAGAGGCATCTCGATCTTAACGACAGTACCCTTCCCCGCGTTTGACGATATCTGCATACTCCCGTTCAGAAGGCTTACCTTGTTTCGCATCGATGAAAGCCCGATTCCCTGTTTTGAAGCTTTACTATTGTCAAAGCCCTTTCCATTATCGCTCACCCGTATTTTGATATTCTTGCCGACTACATTAAGATCGACACCCGCCATGGTCGCGTCTGCATGCCTTACCACGTTCAGCAGCAGCTCCTGGACAAACCGGTAGACGGCGAGTTCGAGGTAGTCGTCCAGCCGCGTATAGAGTCCGTGTACATTACACTTAATGGTGATTTTTTCTCCCAGCTGCCGGCAAACATCTTCCAGTGAAGCCTGGAGACCGTAATCACGAAGCATCATGGGCATCAGCTCATGCGAAATACTGCGGGTTTCGTTTATTGCATTAGAAAGCAAGTCGTCTGTGTACCGGCTGTTTTTTCTGAATTTCTCAGGATTATTCTTTGCATTTTCCTCCGAAAGATTGGCTAATCCGAGTTTAACGGCATAAAGGATCTGCCCTAATCCGTTGTGAAGGCTTTCTGAGATCCGCCGCCGTTCTTCTTCCTGGGCGCTCAGGCTCGCCCTGAAAATCTCAAGACGCTGTTCTGCCTCCATCTGCCTGATCTTTTCTTCTGCCTGCCTGCGGGCAGTTATATCCATGCTGGTTGCCACCACACCATCGCCCATCCTCCCAAACACGCATGAAAACCACTTCTCTGCCTCTTCAGCACCGTAAAAATACTCAGCAGCATGAGGTTCACCGGTATCTATTGTCCTGATGATCAAATCAAACACCCCGTTCTTCCGTGTCTCCGGGAACTCCTCCGTATAGCGTTTTCCTACCAGATCATGCCGCCCTGTTTCTTTCTCCATCTCCTTGTTCACAATTTTGATCTCCAGGTCTGCAATATCTCCGCGACTGTCTCTCACAGCTTCCAAAATAAACACCTGTACCAGGGTGGTATCGAAAATTGATTGCAGCTGATGGTGACTATGTTCCAGTTCGGCAGTCCTCTCCCTCACCTCCGACTCCAGCTGTATGCGGTATTGCATCTCCGCTTCCCTCAGAGCCTCTTCCGCCCTGATCCTCTCCGCAGTCTCCCGTGTTCGTTTGGTAATATCAGTAAACAATACAGCAACCTTACGTTCGCCGGGATCACCAATACGGAATGCATACAGATCGAAAATACGATGCAGTGCATCTG
>JBQGEO010000758.1:0-5913 GCA_052039655.1 Pararcticibacter sp. | reverse complement strand
TCGGTTTAACAGAAAGTGCTCTTAATATTGCCAAACGCTGCTGCTGTCCACCTGAAAGATGCCGGGGCTTGTGTTCACAAAATTTCCCGAGCTGTCCTGTCTCTATCAGCCGTTCAATGTATTCCTCATCTCCGGTTCCGTAAAGTAAATGCTGCCGGAGTGTCATATTCGGAAAGAGTGCATAATCCTGGAAAACCATACCGGCTTTTCTTTCCTGGGGAGAACGATTTATCCCCTTAGCCTTGTCAAACCATGCTTTTCCGTCAACTGACAATGTGCCTTCTTCCGGCTGAATGAGTCCGGCTATTACCTTTAGCAGGGTGGTTTTTCCGGCCCCGGAAGGTCCTGTAATTTGAGTAACCACACCAGACTTAAAGGATGTCTTAACCTGAATACAATCAAGTTCATTATACGTTCTGATACGCTTTCTGATGTTAATTTCAATCATTCCAGGGGACTTTTTCCTAAACGCCGGTTCAATATAAAGACAGCGGCCACGATAACAAAAGTTAACGCAAACAAAACGAGGGAATAATAATGGGCAAGCCGGTAATCCATACTTTCCACGGAGTCGTAAATGGCAATTGAAGCCACTTTAGTGACTCCCGGAATATTCCCCCCGATCATCAGAACAACGCCGAACTCACCCAGGGTATGAGCAAAGGTCAATACCGCCGCCGTCAGCATAGCTGGTTTGATGTTGGGAAGTAACACGTACCATAATGTTTGAAACTTCGATTTCCCCATTGTATAAGATGCCTGACTGATAGACTTCGGCAAATGCATAAAAGCAGATTTAAGGGGACTTATCATGAATGGGAGACTGTAAATAACCGAAGCGATCACCAAGCCTTTAAAGGAAAAAACAAGGCTTATATCAAATGTTTCCTGCAGCCACTTCCCTAAGGACTGCTGAGGACTAAAAGCCAGAAGCAAATAAAAACCCAATACAGATGGCGGCAATACCAATGGCATGGTAATAACCGCTTCAACAATGACGCTGAAAACTGAATTCCTTTCAGAAAGCCACCAGGCAACCGGAAGGCCGATAAAAAAAAGAATGAGGGTAGTGATACCCGCGAGTTTCATGCTAAGCAAAAGAGGGAGCCAATCCATTGTTTTTGAGATTAAGGAACCTTGTATCCACTTTTTTTAAGGATGGCCTTCGCCGCCGGGGACTGTAGATAATTAAAAAATTTCAAGGCATGCTGTTGATTCCCTTTCGCAGCGTTTGACAAAAGGATCATGCTCTGTTCAATTCTACCGTACATCTTATCCTCTATCCTCATCCATTTAAGCTTTTTAATGCCATGATTTTCGTACAGGAAAGCTTCAGTAGTGAAGCCAAGAGAAACGGCTCCTGCTGAAATATAGGCATTGACCTGGGCAATGCTTTCCCCGAACACTATTTTAGATTTGACCTTTTCCCATAAACCGAGTTTTTGAAGAGTTTGTTGGGCCGCTCTTCCGTAAGGAGCCAGTACCGGATTAGCAATTGCGATCTTGCTGATCGTTCCGGTTGTGGCCAGAGTCTTCCAGCTCTTCAGGTCGATCCTTGAAGAGGAACAAATAATAAGACTTCCCAGGGCATACACCCGAGGCTTTACATTTGAAAAGCCCTCTTTATACAAGGCATCGGGAAACTGCGTATCTGCTGAAAGAAAAATATCGAACGGAGCTCCGTTCTTTATTTGCGCTGTAAGTTTACCAGAGGAACCGATAATAACTTCCGTCTCAATTCCGGTTTTTCTTTTAAAATCAGCCTGCAGCACCTTGATCACATACCGGCTATTCGCTGCCGCCGCTATACGCAAAGGCTGAGAATGCCCCGGCAAAGCACGCAGCAGCAATATCAGGATTAACCAGTAGAATCGTTTCATCCCAGGATTGATTAGCTGCATAATGTATCTTTAGTGAAACAGGTATTTTCTCTTTCGTCTTTGTACTTTAAGATCAGCGATGCAAGAGGAAAGGTTCCCATTTCGGCAAGGGTTAAGCTCAGCGGGGTCTTAACTTTCTTTTCAATCGTTAACGCAGCTTCCTTTTGGCGAGCATGAACAGTTTGTACTATACTGCCAAAAAAAAAGCCTGGATACCGAAACGACAAACATCTTCTGAACATGGGAGAATGCATTGCTATTATATCACATCAAATATAGCAATCTCACTTTGCTTTCATTTTCCGGTTTCCATATGCGGTGCGTCTACCGGCTTGGATTCAGGAGATCCCTTCTGCCTCAGGAAAATCGTCAGCACCACGATGGAAAGTACAGACAAAAACTCACTCTGCCAGTTTTGGAAAGTTTCGAACCAGAAGTTTGGTTCAGCGAGATAAGCAATCATGCTTTCCGGTGATTTTCCTTTGAGCAGCTGTTCTGCGTTATGATCCTGCCAGCTACCATATAAATGCAGCCCCCAGCTAATAAAGAACAATGTAAAAAAGGCAATGGACAATGAATTGCTGTAAAGCTTAAGCTGCCAGCCACCTTTCTTTACGGGACCGGGAGCATTGGCAGAAGCTTTAGGTTCACGGTCGACCTCTTCTTCTTCATCAAGACTCTTGGATTCTGCTGAGCCTTGCTGCCTCAAGCCGACTGTTAACAGAACGTATAAAGCCATCTGGAGAAACTCACTCTGGAAGTTTTCAAATGTTGACGAAATGAAATGCCCGCTCGTAAGATAGGTACTAAAATCAAGCGGCATAGCGTGTTCATCTTCACGCTCCTGGTTATGTTCCTTCCAACCAGTAAGAGACTGGGCCAGCATTGCCGCCACGAACAAACACAGAAACACTATGCTTAGCCCGTTCCGGTAGAAAAAGCTATGTTTTTTCATATTTAGGATTATATGGTGTATAAACCAGCTTCACATCAATAAGTTTTTGCCCCGTTACAGGCGAAAACGGCAGAGCAGCCTCTGCTTGTAAAGAAAAAAACGACAAACTATTGCACAACCAAATAGTTGTATTTATATTTGACAACCATCCGGTTGTATTATGATTGAAAGAAGAGACGTTTTCCAGGCTATAGCAGATCCGACAAGGAGAATGATCATTCAGAAACTGTCTAAAGGGCCGCTTAACATCGGCCAGATAGTTGAAGATTTTGACATGAGCAGGCAGGCTGTAGCGAAACATATTAAGATCCTTAGCGAATGCGGGGTTATAACAGTCGTCCAGAAAGGGCGGGAACAATTTTGTGAGGCAAAACTTAGCAAGTTGGATGAAGTGGCAGACTGGGTAACCGAATCTCGAAAACTATGGAACCAGCGCTTTGAAAAGCTGAATATGCTCCTTAAAGAAACAAAGAAATAGTATTATGAAAACAGACAAAAAAGAACTCTTTATCACTCATTTGTTTGATGCACCTGCCGAAGTCGTATTCCAGGCATGGACTGAAAAAGAAAAGTTAGAAAAATGGTATGCTCCGGATGGATGCACGATTGAATTCAAAGCTATTGACGTCACACAAGGCGGTATGTTCCATTCCTGCATTCATGACCCTGTGCACGGAGACTGCTGGATTAAGGGCAAATACCAGGAAGTGACGCCTCCGAAGAGACTGGTTTTCACTATGGTACTCTCCGATGAGCATGGAAATTCGGTCAGCTCTCTTAATGCCGGTAAGACGGAGGACTGGCCGGAAGAGCTCGTAACAACCGTTACGTTCGAGCCTGTCGGGAAACAAACTAAGGTCTCCATACACCAGACTGTAGCTGAAGAAGAAGCTAAAAAGACAGGAGCTTATCAAAGCTGGATTAAAATGTTTAATAAACTTAACCGTATGCTGAAGCCGTAAAAGGATTCAAGTGGTTCGATCTAAGCACCACTGTTTCGAATCGGATAACAAACAAAACAGCTGCGCAATGTTTGCGCAGCTGAAATTATTACCAATATTAGTCTTCCGGCCTTTCTTTGGGATCGGCCATTTTCACAATGCGCGGCTGAAAAGATGCCAGTACCTCTACCAAATCAGTTTGGGCCGCCATTACCGCATGAATATCTTTGTATACCATCGGCGCTTCATCCAGGTCAGAACCTAAAAGAGTCACTTTTTTATCGGCCAGTTCCGCTTCTACCAAATGCTTTTGGATTGTTTTAAAAGCAGCACTTCTGCTCATAAGACGCCCTGCTCCGTGAGAAGCAGAGTTAATTGAACTCGCCTCTCCTTTACCACGAACTACAAAACCCGGAGTACTCATCGAACCTGGAATTACTCCAAGTACTCCTTTTCCTGCCGGAGTAGCCCCCTTACGGTGAACCATTACTTCTGTGCCATCCATCAACCTTTCTTTCCAGGCAAAGTTGTGGTGATTTTCGATACGCATTACAGGCGAAAGACGGAGAGCTTTTGCAATTTTATTGTGAATCTCATGATGGTTTGCAGAGGCATATTCGCCCGCAAGATTCATGGCAATCCAGTATTCCTGCCCTTCTTCCGTATTCATATCCAGCCAGGCCAGATGCTTCGCTTCCGGCGGAAGTTTCGTCTTCTTCATTGCTACTTCCGAATAGTGGTTTGCAATACTTCCCCCAAAGCCTCTTGATCCGGAGTGCGATAACAACGCAAGATATTTTCCTGCAGGCATTCCCTCCAGAACACCAGCACCTACTGTTAACTCTCCCCATTCTACAAAGTGATTCCCTGTACCTGAAGTCCCAAGCTGCGTGTATGCCTTGTTTTTCAATGAACGGATCACTTTCGTTGCACTCCAATCGGGATGATCGAATAAGGATGCATCGTGATAGTCCTTAGTTACCCCTCCCATTCCGAATACAGTATGATCGGTTAATAATTTCTTCAGCTTCTCCTTTTCGGTATCGACAGTTTCTGCAGGCAGGTCGAAAATACTCAGGCACATCCGGCAGGCAATATCCACACCAACTGCACAAGGGATGATCGTATCAATGCGGGTAGCCAACACACCTCCTATAGGCAAGCCGTATCCGTGATGTGCGTCAGGCATCAGAGCCCCGGCCACTGATATCGGTAATTTCATAGCAGTGTTCATCTGACCCAGGGCTCCGGTCTCTATATGATCCTTCCCAAAAACAGGAAAATCAATCAATGCTTCCCTTAATAAATGGTTACTGCGCTGCTGTTTTACAAACTTTCCTTCTTTGCGCAGTTCGATAACTTTCTCAGCGAGATTCTTAAACTTGCCCCCTTTTTTCAAAGCATAGGGCATCGGGTCATCGATCAATGATTCAAGATTCGCCAGGATTATTTCCTTCGTCATCACATTGTGATTCAACAAGCCATTCGCAACCCGGCTAAAGCTTACCAGTAATTCCAATTCTGTTACTCCTAAAGCGCTGATCTCTGCATTGCTGATCTTTTCCTTTTCCATGACTTCTTTTTGTTTGACGATTCAAAATAACAGAGCTGGTACGCAATGTTTTTGCGCAGTAGCTTTTTTTTAATATTTTTCTGAAAATTTTATTCTATGCCTGTTAACCGCAATGCTCTTATCCGTTACCGGACCATCGACAATTGCCTTCGTCATAAATACAAAAAGTGGACACTTGAAGACCTGATAGAAGCATGTTCAGATGCGCTTTATGAATTCCAGGGAATAGATAAGGGTGTAAGCCGGCGGACGGTACAAGCTGATATCGAAATGATGCGCAGCAATAAACTGGGCTATGAGGCCCCGATTGTTGTCGTCGATAAAAAATTCTATACCTATTCAGACAAAAATTATAGTATTACAAATATCCCTTTGACCAATCAGGATATGCAGGTGCTTACAGAGGTAGCAGATCTGCTGAAGCAATTTAAAGGTTTCAGTCATTTCACGGATGTGAATGAAATGATAAGCAAACTGGAAGATAAGATATATGTGCAGAAAACGGCAGCGGCGCCGGTGATCGATTTTGAAAAGAATGATAACCTGAAAGGCCTGGAATTTATA
>JBQGEO010000757.1:0-5412 GCA_052039655.1 Pararcticibacter sp. | reverse complement strand
TGTTCCGTAAGTTCCTGTGCCCGCGTTGCCTGGTGCAATAAAAAGACCGGTACAAAGAGGGCTTTGAGCTATCTTCCAGGCAAAAGCACTTTCTCTTCCGCCAGAACCAAGTAAAAGAATGTTCATAAGGGCAAAGATAAGGTTAAAGGTGAAAGGATAAAGAGCGGGAGCGGATATCGGGAAACTAATTCGGAAATACAGGGTTGAAATGTGGAGAAAACCTTATTTTGTATTTTTAATTTACTAATTTTGATCGCTTATATGCCAAAATGTCTTTGGGATAATGTGCGGCGTGGTTATTGAGCAGTATAGAATTTATTAATTAAACAATGTTAGGATTTTTAAGTAAATTATTCGGAAGCAAGTCTGAACGAGATATAAAACAAATTTTGCCTATTGTTGAGCAGATTAAGGCAGAGTATTCTAAGCTTAACGGCTTAAGCAATGATGAGTTGCGTGAAAGAACGATAGTCTTTAAAACGCGTATCAGCGAGGCTCTTGCTGAGATTGATGCGGAAGTTGCTTCTTTAAAGACGAAAGCAGAAGACCTGGAGTTATCTGTAAATGATAAAACGGCGATCTATGACCAGATAGACAAGCTGGGCAAGGACCGTGATAAGGAGCTGGAAAAGGTTTTAATGGAAATCCTTCCGGAGGCTTTTGCGGTAGTGAAGGAAACTGCCCGGAGGTTTACTGAGAATACTACCATTGAAGTTGCGGCTAGTGAATATGACCGGGAACTGGCTTCCCGGAAGCCCAATGTTGAGATCCGGGGAGATAAGGCAGTGTTTCATAACACCTGGACTGCTGCCGGTACAACTGTTACCTGGAATATGGTTCATTATGATGTTCAGCTAATCGGCGGTATTGTATTGCACCAGGGTAAGATCTCGGAAATGGCTACAGGGGAAGGAAAAACTCTCGTGGGGACATTGCCTGCTTACCTGAATGCTCTTTCCGGACAAGGAGTTCATATCGTTACTGTGAACGATTATCTTGCACGCCGTGACTCTGAGTGGAATGGACCTTTATTTGAATTCCACGGACTGAAGGTTGATTGTATTGATAAACATCAGCCTAATTCGGAAGCCAGAAGAAAAGCTTATCTGGCAGATATTATCTTCGGTACGAATAACGAATTTGGTTTCGACTACCTGAGGGACAATATGACGCTTGCACCGGAGAATCAGGTACAGCGGAAGCTGCATTTTGCTATGGTGGATGAGGTGGACTCGGTATTAATTGACGATGCCCGTACTCCTTTGATCATTTCCGGACCTATTCCCCGTGGAGATGAGCATGAGTTTTATGAACTGAAACCACGGATCGAGCGATTGGTGAATGTTCAGAGAAACTACGTTACCAATGTACTGAACGATGCAAAAAAATTAATTAAAGAAGGCAAGACGGGAGCTACGGAAGGAGGGCTGGCATTACTGCGGGCTCATCGCGGGCTTCCAAAGAATAAGGCACTGATCAAGTACCTGAGTGAGCCTGGAATTAAGCAGATCCTGATGAAGAGTGAGAATTATCACCTTCAGGACCAGGCGAAAGAAATGCCCAAGGCTGATGCTGAACTTTTCTTTGTCATCGATGAGAAGAATAACCAGGTAGAACTTACGGAAAAGGGCATTGAACTGATTACCGCTTCGGGGGAAGATCAGGGCTTCTTCGTAATGCCGGATGTAGGTACCGAAATTGCTGAGATTGAGAAATCATCTTTGTCTGCAGAGGAAAAGATAGCACGTAAGGATGAACTGATGCGCGACTTTTCGGTGAAGTCGGAGCGGATCCATTCTGTTAACCAGTTGCTAAAGGCATATACCCTGTTCGAGAGAGATATTGAGTATATCATTGACGAAGGAAAAGTGAAGATTGTTGATGAGCAGACAGGCCGTATCATGGAAGGCCGCCGTTACTCAGATGGGTTGCATCAGGCGATAGAAGCTAAGGAAAATGTGAAGGTGGAAGATGCTACCCAGACCTATGCTACTATTACCCTCCAGAACTATTTCAGGATGTATCATAAGCTTGCAGGTATGACCGGAACGGCTGTAACTGAAGCAGGCGAGTTGTGGCAGATCTACAAACTTGATGTTGTTGAGATCCCAACCAATGTTCCTACCCAGCGTAAGGACATGGAGGATAAGGTATACCGGACGATGCGTGAAAAATATAATGCAGTGGTGGACGAGATCACGGCATTAACGGAGGCGGGCAGACCGGTTCTGGTTGGTACGACTTCAGTGGAAATTTCAGAGCTTTTAAGCAGGATGCTTAAGCTCCGCGGAATCAGACACAATGTATTGAATGCGAAACTCCACCAGAAAGAGGCTGATATCGTTGCGGAAGCTGGTAAGGCGGGGACGGTGACGATTGCGACCAATATGGCTGGCCGTGGTACGGACATTAAGCTCGGACCTGGTGTAAAAGAGGCCGGAGGTTTGGCAATTGTTGGTACGGAAAGACATGAATCCCGTCGTGTAGACCGTCAGTTGCGTGGTCGTGCTGGACGTCAGGGAGACCCTGGTTCTTCACAGTTCTTCGTTTCGCTTGAGGATAACCTGATGCGTCTGTTCGGTTCAGAGCGTATCGCAAATATTATGCTGCGGATGGGTATTGAAGAAGGGGAGGTGATCCAGCATTCTATGATTACCCGCTCAATAGAGCGTGCTCAAAGAAAGGTTGAAGAGAACAACTTCGGTATCCGTAAGCGTTTGCTTGAATATGATGACGTAATGAACTCCCAGCGTACAGTTGTTTATGCAAAACGCCGCAATGCGTTGTACGGCGAGCGTCTGGAAGTCGACCTGAATAATACGTTTTATGATACAGTAGAGGATATCGTCACGGAATATAAGGAAACGGGGAATTTCGAAGGCTTTCAGCTTGAGGTCATCCGTATTTTCTCTATGGACGCAGAGATTGATGAAAAGGTGTTCTCTGATTCCTCTATTGCTAAATTAGCAGATATCGTCTTTGAAAAGGTCACAGAGTATTATGCCCGTAAGACGGAAGCAATTGCACAGCAGGCCCTTCCTGTACTTCAGCAGGTATACGGAGAGCGCGGAGAGTTTATCGAAAATATCATTGTGCCGTTTACTGATGGCATAAGAGGAATCCAGGTATCTGCCGGCCTGAAGAAGGCAGTCGAAACTCATGGCCGCGAGGTGTTTAGAGCCTTTGAGAAGACCGTTGTACTGGCATTAATCGATGATGCGTGGAAGGAACATCTTCGCGATATGGATGAACTGAAGCAATCTGTTCAGAATGCGGTGTACGAACAGAAAGATCCTCTTGTGATCTATAAGATGGAAGCTTTCAATTTATTCAAACAGATGCTTGTCTCTGTCAATAAGGATATTGTCAGCTTCCTGTTTAAGGGAGGAATACCAGTGCAGCAGTCTGAAGAAGTCAGGGAGGCAAGACCTCAACCTAAGCAGGATCTTTCCAATCTGAAAGTTTCGAAGCCGCAGCTCGCATCAGTTTCGGGAGACGGAAGCGGTATCCCTGTTGATGATACCAGAGAACTTCAAAAGCAGATGCCTGTGAGAAATGAGCATAAAGTTGGAAGAAATGACCCATGTCCTTGCGGAAGCGGGAAAAAATATAAGAACTGTCACGGGGCTGGTTTAGAATAATGACATGTTAAAAGAAAAGATCCGGGAGTTATCCGGGAAAATACACGGCGATGTGATTACTCATCGCCGTTTTTTGCATTCAAATCCTGAGCTTTCTTTCCAGGAGTATCAGACGTCGGCGTATGTAAAAGCTTATCTTGATGAACTTGGGATCAGCTGGGAGTCCATGGCTGATACGGGCGTTGTCGGTCTGATCAGGGGTGAGAAGCCCTCGGATGCGGTTGTCGCGCTCAGGGCAGATATGGATGCGCTTCCGATTACGGAAGCAAACGACGTTTCGTATAAATCTAAGAACCCAGGTGTAATGCATGCGTGCGGACATGATGTTCATACCTCTTCTCTATTGGGTACTGCGAAGATCTTACAATCTTTGAGAAGTGAATTCGGAGGTACTGTAAAGCTGATCTTTCAGCCTGCAGAGGAGAAGCTTCCCGGAGGTGCAAGTATCATGATCCGGGAAGGGGTGCTTGAAAATCCTGCTCCTGACGCCGTCATCGGACAGCATGTCATGCCGCTGATTGATGCGGGCAAGATAGGAATCCGGTCAGGAAAGTATATGGCTTCTACAGACGAGTTGTATGTTACTGTGAAGGGAAAGGGCGGACATGGAGCGCAGCCTCAGCAGAATATAGACCCTGTGCTGATTGCAGCCCACATTATAGTGGCTCTTCAACAGGTGGTCAGTAGAATAGCAGATCCCAAATTACCTACTGTATTATCTTTCGGAAAGGTGATCGCTAACGGTGCTACGAATGTTATTCCGGATGAGGTTTATATGGAAGGGACTTTCCGGACGCTGGACGAAACCTGGCGTGCTGAAGCTCATAAGCGGATGAAGAAGATAGCAGAGGGCATTGCAGAAAGTATGGGAGGGAGCTGCGAATTTAATGTTATGAACGGGTATCCTTTCCTTGTGAATGAGGAGAAGCTCACAGCCCTGGTAAGGGAATATGCGGAGGATTATCTTGGCAAAGAGAATGTTCTTGATCTTGATATCTGGATGGCTGCAGAAGACT
This sequence comes from Pararcticibacter sp., assembly GCA_052039655.1. GTDB lineage: Bacteria > Bacteroidota > Bacteroidia > Sphingobacteriales > Sphingobacteriaceae > Arcticibacter. Next base: position 755 of record JBQGEO010000757.1, on the reverse strand, counting down.
TTGCTTATTATTCGCAGGCAGCAGATGCCTGCTTCTACAGGCTCGGGATACGGAATGAAGAACGCGGAATCACATCTTCGGTTCATACTTCGACTTTTGATATTGACGAGAATGCCCTGGGAGTAAGTACCGGGCTTATGGCCTATATCGCGCTAAAAAGGCTGGGGAATTAGCGTTAAGATATAGAATATACCAGTGATGATAATGTCCGGCGAAATTGATATTTGATAAGAACGTGCTAAAGCTGGCTGGAAACGCTGATTGCTGATAGCCGAACGCTGATTACTGATAGCCCAAAATATGAGATACGTATTCTTATTCCTTTTTGCCATTGTGAATGTTTGCTTTGGACAGCAGGTGAAGCGGTTTAATCCGGATACTGTACTTACTGTCAGGCTGGATTCGGCTGTGAACATTAAGGCGGAACGGATAAATGTTCAGGCGTTCATTAACAAAATAGTGAGCGATACCAGTTTTTATGAGGCGTTCAGGCAGATGAAACGTTATAGTTTTACTGCTGAAAACCGGATTTACACTTACGATAAGAAAAACCGCACAGAAGGAAAGATTTACCGGAAGATCTTTCATAATAATAAAGGGCCTTATAAAATGCAGTACCTTGTAAAACAGGACAGCGGAAAATTATTCAAGAGGAACGGCAAGTACCAGTTGTATACCGTAGAGATGTTCGATTACATTTTTATGAATGCTTATAATTCTGACTTTGTTGCTTCCGGTCCGACCGGAGAGAAAGG
>JBQGEO010000756.1:0-3459 GCA_052039655.1 Pararcticibacter sp. | reverse complement strand
AAGGGGCCAGGCAGAGTGCCAGGCTTATAGAGAAACTGACACCATAAAAAGCCACACGGCAGTTTCCCGCCGCATGGCAGAGAGCGCGAGAGCGCTCTGTTTGTTTATAGAAGCCGTGCTGGCGGCTTTTTAAGATCCCTGCTATCGTCGTGATTGCCCCGATCCAGGAATAATTTAAATGGCAGCTTCCTGAGAAGCAGCATTTTTATCCGGAATTTCACCTGCCTCAATGTAATGCTTAAAATTAAGCACATCTTCCAGGATCAGCTTCTCTACAAAGGGATTAAGAAGTCTGGCGATCCCCGTTCCAATGGTGCCTACCGGAGCACGATACGTGAACACGACCTGGACTTCTGTACCGCGGCCGTCAGGCGAATCATTGAATTCCACTTTTCCAGCGTGGTCAATTCCAGCGTTGTCTACAGATTGCCATCCTATGAAATGTCCTTCTTTTTCTTTTACAATCTCCGCGTTCCAGCTTACCGCAGGAAAATTGTCTGAAAACGTTGCTTTCCACAGCCATAAGTTGTCACCTTTTTTCTCCACCTTCTCAAGGTGCCGCATAAAGAGCGGCAGGTTTTCCAGGCTACGCCAGAAATGATATACCTCTGCACGCGGCCTGTTTACCGTAAACTGTTGCCTGATATTAATTGCTTCACTTCTGGCACTGTTTTTTCCCGCAGCAGCATAAGCCGCACAATGTCCGGATACGGCTCTTACCAATAACGCTCCTCCGGCTACCACCTTTGAAGCTGCTGTAAAAGGCTTCTTTGTAATTTGGGTTATTCCATTGTATAGCAGGACAGTTCCCGCCAGTAATGAGAATATTCTTTCTGCTTTATTAATGTTGACAGACCCTGTATGAGAACCGTATAAAGGCCCTGTCTTTCCTTCTTCCCGCAGCTCTGGATATACTAATGCCATGACGTCGTATTTATGATAAGAACGCTGAATGGTGCTGGAGGGTTTGATGTTTAACGAAAAAAGTAAAACCGCATGGGTAACGATACGTTTGATTATTAGCTTTTTAATTAAAATCGTTTTCTTATGAATATACTGAAGGATCTTTCTGTATGCACAGCGCTTCTTTTACTTTTTTCATGTAATTCTTCTAACCGCACTAAGACGGCAGACCAGCAGGCCGATTCTGCCAGTCTTGATTCTCCCCGTGCAGAGCTGCCCCAGCCTGGCGAGTCTTCAACCAATTACAGTAAAGTAACAGGATGGCCTGAAGGAAAGACTCCTGTTGCGCCGTCCGGATTTAAGGTAACTAAGTTTGCTGATGGCCTTAGTAACCCAAGGTCTATCTATGTAGGACCTAATGGGGATATATTTGTCGCGATGGCCAATACAGAGGCGAAGGGCACTGCAAAGGCAAAAGCTATTGTCTCAGGAAAAGCTAAATCGCAAAACCTGGGGGAGAGTTCTAATTCTATCGTTTTATTCAGAGACACCGACAAGGATGGTAAGCCTGATGTGACAGAGTTATTTCTTACGGGTCTGAATCAGCCATTCGGCATGCTTATAGCAGGGGATTCGTTTTATGTTGCCAATACCGACGGGCTGATGGCGTTTCCCTATAAAACCGGACAGACGAAGATTTCGGGCAAGGGGAGGAAAATACTTGACTTGCCGGCAGGAGGCTACAATAATCATTGGACCAGGAACCTTATTGCTAACGCGAACCATTCCAAAATTTATATTTCCGTTGGGTCGGGCAGCAATGTAGCCGAGAACGGAATTGAGAATGAAACGCGGCGTGCCTGTATCCTGGAGATCAACAGGGACGGTTCGGGAGAACGGATCTATGCTTCGGGGCTGCGTAACCCGGTAGGAATGGACTGGAACCCCGAAAGCGAAAAATTGTGGACTGCCGTCAATGAACGGGACGGACTTGGCGATGACCTGGTACCCGACTATATCACCAGTGTAAAAGAGGGCGGTTTTTATGGATGGCCATATTCTTATTATGGACAGCATGAAGATCCGAGGCTCAAAGGACAGAGACCCGACCTGGTAAAAAAAGCACTGGTTCCCGATTACCAGGTAGGCTCGCATACGGCATCTCTGGGACTCGCTTTCTATGATGGAAAATCCTTCCCTGAGAAATACCGGAACGGAGCTTTCATCGGGCAGCATGGATCCTGGAACCATTCGCAACTGGTGGGATATAAGGTGACCTTTGTCCCGTTTAAAAACGGAAAACCATCGGGCAGGATGGAAGATTTTCTTACTGGTTTTATTGCAGATAAGGAAAAGAGCGAAGTCTATGGAAGGCCTGTCAGTGTCGCTGTATTGCCCGACGGGTCGTTACTGGTTTCTGACGACGCCGCCAATACCCTTTGGAGAGTGAGTTACGGAGGCTAGTATCAAGAGGATATCCTAAATTTGCTGAATGTTAAAAAAAGCATTAATAACAACGCTTTTCTTATTTATCGTTCTCGTATTGAATGCCCGGCAGCCGGTTGATTCTGTACAGCTTCTCCAGCCGGTAACCATCCAGGGCTATTTCGGAAGCCAGCCGGCTCTCACTCTGCCGTCATCGGTCAGTGTAATAAGCCGTAATGATCTTCAGGCGCAGCAGCCTTATTCTATGGTGCCTGCGCTGAATGCTGTTCCCGGGGTCAGGATGGAGGAGCGCTCGCCGGGCAGTTACCGCCTGTCTATCAGGGGAAGCCTTTTAAGATCCCCTTTCGGTATCCGGAATGTGAAAATCTATATGGATGACTTCATCCTGACTGATGCAGGAGGAAATACCTATCTCGGTTCTGTGGATGCCGGCGGCGTGGGCGGCCTGGAAATATTAAAAGGGCCGGAAGCAAGCGTTTTTGGCGCCAATACAGGAGGCGTGATGCTGATCCATACCAAAACGGGCAGTCGTGACTCTTCACATATCCAGGCCGGAATAACGGGCGGAGCTTATGGCCTGTTATATCAAAAGGCTTCCCTGTATCAGAAAGGAAAAAATAGTGATATCAGTATCAGCGAAGCCTGGCAACGTTCTGACGGATACAGGGACAACAGCGCTATGCGGCGTAATTATATTCATGCAGCACCTTCCTTGTCCTATTCGGCGGGAGCCAGGTTAAAAGCTTTGATCCTGTATTCCGACATGGATTACAGAACCCCCGGAGGGCTTACTGAAAGTCAGCTGAAAGAAAATCCCAGGGCAGCCAGACCGGCCACTGCTGTTACACCGGGGGCAGAAGAGCAGAAGGCCGGGATCAGGAACCGGACCTTACTGACGGGCCTGGGCCACGAGCTGCGGTTCAATGACCGGCTCCGTAATGTTACGGCTGTCACCTATTCCAACACTGCCTTTAAAAACCCTTTCATCACAAACTATGAGGTTCGGGATGAAAACTCCATAGGGCTCAGAACCTACTTCGAATTAACATCGCGCGAAGCTTCGGTAAGGCCCTGGAAGATACAACTTGGCTATGAGGGACAGCGTTCCGG
>JBQGEO010000755.1:0-2724 GCA_052039655.1 Pararcticibacter sp. | reverse complement strand
AAATTAAATAATCCCTGTATCAGAACCGGTAGGACACCGATAAGCGGAAGTTTCTGGGGGCTTCAGCCTGCCAGTAATAATATGTGCCGTAAGCGGCTCCGCTGTAAAGATATTTATCCAGGATATTGAAGACGTTACCGGTCAATTTAATTTTATCCTTTTCCCAGAACAATCCTCCGTCGAGCCTGAAGTAAGAAGGAAGATCCTTCTGCCCGCTGCTTGCCCAGGTCCAGGAACTACGGTCGGTCTGGTAGGTGAAGCCAGCAGATACTCCTGATCCTTTCAGCACGCCATTTTGCAGCTTATAGGTGAGCCAGGTGTTAATATTATGCTTGGCATAGCCGGCAATTTTGGTACCTGCAGGAATTTTTGTCCCGTATTCCTCTACTTCTTTCGTAATTTCATAGTCAGTAAGAGCATAGTTGGCCACTACATTTAATCCTTTAACGATCTCCCCACGTACATCAAACTCGATACCCTGCGCCCGGCTCTCGCCAAGCTGAAGCGAAAGTGGTCTGGCTGGTGTGCTGTTGGGAGAGGCCGACAGCTGATTCTTTTTCAGGATCCGGTATACAGAAAGGTTGCTGCTCCATTTGCCGTCAAACCAATCTCTTTTCATTCCGAATTCGATATTATTTCCGGTAATGGGGTCAGGAGATTTTCCATTTTCCAGATTTCCGTCCTGGGGAAGAAATGTCTGATCGTACAATGCGTAAGCAGAGGTCTGGTTATCTATTGATACACTTAAACCCAGGCGCGGTGTAAACTTATTATCCTTCAGAGTCTTAGTTTCCCCGGAGGCTGTAGATTCCTGTTTTAGAAAGGTATATCTTCCCGCGAGAGTTAAACGAATTTTGTTTTCGAGGAATCCGAGTTCATCCTGCAAATAAAGTCCGGTATAAGCCTGATCGGTTATGGATACAGCTCTGTCCTTTATATCAACGGAGCGGTTAAATGACGGAATCCCGTTGGCAGGGGAGCCATATACAGGATTATAAATATTGAATGGATTCTGCTCTGAGTCAATGTTCGCAGCCTGGCTCCAGTCAAACCAGCCCTGCTTCTTTCCAAGGTCAACTCCTCCAAGGATCCGGTGCCTGACGGCGCCCGTCTGCACATCACCATTCACAAAGATCTGACCAAAACGATAGTCAAGGATGGCATCGAAATTATAGAGAGTCCTGATAATATCTCCGTTTGGCAAAACATTTGCCGGCCATATATCACTGGACAATTGCTTGTTGAAGAAGTAAGCGCCTTGCGCGGTCAGCTTCCATTTATCATTGAACCGGTGCTGAAAATTCAGAAATGCACTGTGATCGTCCACTTTTGTTGGTTTGAGATCTGGTTCTGAGATAGTAAAGTCACGTGGTAAAATGGCATAATCATCCGTTGCAAATACATAAGCCGATCCAAGGTCGGACATCTTTACGTGCTGATAAGTATATTCAGCGGTCACGGTAGTCTTATCCGATAGTTTATAAGAAAGTACCGGAGCAACAATGTACCGGTCATTGAACTCATAGTCCCGGAATGATTTTTTATTCTGAGCCATCATGTTCAACCGGTAAAGCAGTTTACCCGATTTTACGAGCTTCCCATCGAGATCCAGAGAACCCCTGTACAGATCGTAACTGCCGAAAGTTACTGAAGCTTCGCCGCCGAAATCACGACCGGTCGGCTTCTTTGTAACGACGTTATAAATACCGGCAGGTTCTCCATTGGACATTAAAAACCCTGACGGGCCTTTCACAAACTCGATATGATCCACAAAGCTCATATCCTCATTCACAGGGCCCCAGTCTGACGTAACATTAAAGCCATTCCTGAAGGCAGAAGCACGGGTTCCTCTCATATTGACTCTCGTATATATCTCGCCCCAGTGTTCGAGACGGGTGGCACCGCTGACATTGCGCAACACCCCGTCGCTCAGGCTCAAAGCCTGCTGATCAGCCAAAGCTGTCGAAGTAATGATCTGTATATTCTGAGGAATTTCGAGTAAGGGCTGATCCAGTCGTAACGACGAGGACGGCTTATCTACTTTATATTTATTCCTGGCGCCCGAGATGATAACTTCCTTGAGCTGGCCCAGGTTTTCAGTAAGCTCAAAGTCCGCTGTGACCGTTTCACCAGCGGTTACTACAACGCTCTTTTCCTGAGATTGCAATCCGACCGCGGTTACTTTTAATATATAACTTCCCGGTTTAACTTTAGTGATCTGGTACTCACCAGCCTCATTCGTAATGGCCCCGTTTTTAGCACCTGTCAGGGCAACAGATACATATCCGGCCGGCTTTTTATCAGACGTTGTGATGCGCCCTTTTATTACTCCGTTCTGCTGTGCCATCATAGTAAAAGGCACTAACAGGCAAAGGATAAGGAAAGAGAATGAAAAAATGGGTATTCTTTTGTTCATCGAATTTGGAATTAATCTAAATAAAGAACAAAGAAAGAAACAATTTCTGTATAGGCAAAGATTTTTTTACGATCCGGTAAAATTTCTGCCTGGTCAGAGAGAGCTCATTCAAAATACTGTTAAAGAAAAGCGCCTGCGGGACAAGCCAGCAGGCGCTTTTGATACAGGAGGGGGACAGGAACGTTAAAAGGGATTACTTTTTCAACTTCTCAATTTCTTTCAGATTCAAATCATCGGGGTATCCCCAATTGAAAGCAGGTGCCTGAAATCTTAAAAATTCGATGTCCCTGTTATTGAGATCTTCTGTT
>JBQGEO010000754.1:0-10914 GCA_052039655.1 Pararcticibacter sp. | reverse complement strand
AGTTGGGATATTCACAGATAGGGATCAAGCGCTGATTACTATTTAGATGAATTCTGAATAAAGCTGGGGATTTACAGGTTAAGTACCATATAGAAGCCGCCTTTTTCAGAAGAAAGGCGGCTTCTATGTGGTACTTAAGAGGGAGATAAGTAGCAACATTCATAATCTGACCGGGAGGTGAACAAAGGGTGGGCTGAGCCTGAATTGGGGATTAGCTGATCTGAGCCTGGCTGGGTATGATCAGAGGTGTGGTAAATGCCAATACATGCGTTACACCGGTTTCCGGTTATTTTAAACGTATCTATCCCTGATTCGTCCATCTGGCCGGGTGATTCCAACAATAATCCGTAATTTTGTATGTTTTATAGATCCTTATGAATACTGCTGAATCGAATACTGTGCTGCCGGGAAAATATTGTAATTCCCTTACTGAATACTCCCGTTTTCTTACCCGGGAGGTTTCCATCGGGCATATTGCTCTTGGAGGAACCAATCCTGTCAGGATCCAGAGTATGACGACCACAGATACGATGGACACTAAGGCAACAGTTGAGCAGACTATCCGGATGGTGGAAGCGGGGTGTGAGTATGTCCGGATTACAGCGCCCAGCATTAAGGAAGCCAGGAATCTGGCTGACATAAAAAAGGAGCTGAAATACAGGGGCTATGATGTTCCCCTTATTGCCGACATCCATTTTACGCCAAATGCGGCAGAGGCTGCCGCCCGTATAGTGGAAAAAGTCAGGATCAATCCCGGGAATTATGCTGATAAAAAGCGGTTTGATCAACTGGAATATACACCTGCCGAATACGAAGCAGAACTTGAACGGATCTATCAGAAATTTGCTCCGCTGGTAAAGGTTTGCAAGGAGTACGGAACTGCTATGCGCATCGGTACTAACCACGGATCTTTATCCGATCGTATCATGAGCTATTATGGTGATACGCCACGGGGGATGGTAGAGTCGGCCATGGAGTTTATCAGAATGTGCGAAAGCCTTAATTATTACAACCTGGTTATATCCATGAAGGCAAGTAATCCCCAGGTGATGGTTCAGGCCTACCGGCTTCTCGTAGAGACTATGCAGAAAGAGGGAATGAATTACCCGCTTCATCTTGGTGTAACCGAAGCCGGGGATGGCGAGGACGGACGCATAAAATCAGCTGTGGGAATTGGGACGCTTCTGGAAGACGGACTTGGAGATACTATACGTGTTTCGCTGACAGAAGATCCTGAGTTTGAAGCGCCTGTGGCAATTGCACTGGCTGACCGGTATATCAGACGGCAGTCTGCCGGTACTGATTACCCTTTTTCTCCGGCTGGATTACCTTCAGGATTTTCTCCTTATGAATATCAAAAAAGACAATCAAGCGAATTAAATACCTTTATCGGGGGGCACCAGGTGCCACGTGTAGTGCTCGATATCAGCCGGGAGAACCTTCGCGATCCTGCTGTTCTCGCTGCCGGTGGTTATCATTATTCGCCGTTGCTCGACAAGTATAACATGGGAGAGCAATCTGTCGATTTTGTTTATCTGGCCGATCAGCTTCCTTCTTTTGTGATGCCCGGCAATCTCAAGCAGTTGTATGATTATGCTACCTGGCTGAAACTCGCTGAAAAGAAGAACTGTCATCCTTTGTTCGGACTGGATGAATACCTGGAAGCAGGAGAGAGGGACCATGCTTTAAACCTGGTAAGGGTTGACTATGATGACTTGAAATCGGGTTTAGTTGAAAAACTGAACATCGATGATACGCTTGTCTTTGTCCTTGAAACGGATAGGGAACATGGAATGGCAGATCAGCGCCAGTTCTTTTTTGCACTGTCAGAACTTGGAATCAGTACTCCTGTTATCTTAAAGAGATCTTACACTACCTCCGGTGGGGCGGGGTCTTTGATAGATACAGCAAAAGCAGAGTCGGATTTCCAGTTGTATGCAGCCACGGATACCGGGGCCCTCCTGGTGGATGGTTTCGGGGATGGTATATGGCTGGACGCACCGCATATACCCGCCAAAACGTTGGTCAGCACAGCATTTGGAATTCTTCAGGCAACGCGTTCCCGGATTTCAAAAACTGAATATATATCTTGCCCCAGCTGCGGACGGACTCTTTTCGATTTACAGGAGACCACCCAAATGATCAGAAGCAGGACCAGTCATCTGAAAGGGGTAAAGATCGGGATCATGGGCTGTATTGTTAACGGCCCGGGCGAAATGGCTGATGCGGATTATGGCTATGTCGGCACTGGTCCGGGTAAGATCACTCTTTACCGCGGAAAGCAGGTGGTGAAGAAAAGTGTCAACACCGAAAATGCCCTCGACGAGCTTATTGAAATTATAAGGGAAGACGGCAACTGGATCGAGATGGAGCCTCAGCAATAAAAAAGGATTATCCGGTTGTCCCGGATAATCCCTCTCACCATTTTTCTAAAGGAATTTTATTTCTTTCTTGCCATGACCTTTTTCACAGCTTCGACTATGTGGGCAGCGTCAAGGCCGTATTTGCTCATCAGATCAGCTGGTTTGCCGCTTTCTCCAAATGAATCGTCTACAGCGATGTATTCCTGAGGTGTCGGGTTATTTTTTGCAAGCAGCTGGGCAATGCTGTCTCCAAGTCCGCCAAGCCTGTTGTGCTCTTCAGCAGTTACCACACATCCGGTTTTGGCCACTGACTTCAATACTGCTTCTTCATCAAGTGGTTTAATTGTATGGATATTAATAATCTCCGCATCTATACCCATCTCAGCCAGCTGCTCTCCGGCAAGGATTGCTTCCCATACCAGGTGCCCGGTGGCAAAGATACTGACATCGCTGCCCTCATTAACCATCCATGCCTTTCCGATTTCGAACTTTTGATCGGGATCAGTGAATATCGGGATCACCGGACGACCAAAACGGAGGTACACAGGACCTTCATATTCTGCGATAGCGATAGTTGCTGCCATGGTCTGATTGTAATCACAGGTGTTGATCACTGTCATGCCCGGAAGCATTTTCATCAGCCCGATATCTTCCAGGATCTGGTGAGTAGCGCCGTCTTCACCAAGTGTTAAACCAGCGTGTGAGGCACAGATCTTTACGTTTTTGCCGGAATAGGCAATAGACTGACGGATCTGATCGTAAACGCGGCCAGTTGAGAAGTTGGCAAAAGTGCCGGTGAAGGGGATCTTTCCACCAATAGTCATTCCAGCTGCTATTCCCATCATGTTTGCCTCTGCGATTCCAATCTGGAAGAAGCGTTCAGGAAATTCTTTGATGAATGCTTCCATTTTGAGAGACCCTACCAGGTCGGCACAAAGGGCGACAACATTACCGTTTCTTTTACCTGCCTCGAGAAGGCCGGCTCCGAATCCGGAACGCGTATCTTTTTTCTCTGTAAAAGTGTATTTTTTCATGTGAATAATCTTTTTAATCTCAATGAAGCTTCGATAAACTATATCATCTTTTGAACAGTAGCTTAACGGGCTTTTAATTGAGCTTTTGTTTTAGCGGCGAAGAGTATCTGCCGGAGTACTTCCGGCTTTCTTCCTGCCAGAAACGGTTAATAATCCTGCAAAGAACTGTTTAATTGGGCAAGGGCGGCGGCTAACTGCTCGTCGTTCGGAGCTACACCGTGCCATTTATGAGATCCCATCATGAAGTCGACACCATATCCCATGGCCGTATGCATCAGGATCATGATCGGTTTGCCTTTAAATGCTCTTGATTTGGCAAGTTCCAGTACCCTGATCACATCTTCCATATCATTGCCCTGCATTTCGAGGACATCCCATCCGAAAGCTTCCCATTTGGCTCTGAGATTGCCAAGAGAAAGAACTTTCTCTGTAGGACCGTCAATTTGCTGACCATTGTAGTCGATGGTAGAAATCAGGTTATCTACTTTATTGTGAGGGGCAAACATCGCAGCTTCCCAGATCTGGCCTTCCTGTAGTTCACCGTCTCCATGAAGTGAAAAAACCAGCGAATTGTCGTTGTTGAGTTTTTTTGTCAGCGCAGCACCGATAGCAACCGACATGCCCTGGCCAAGAGATCCTGACGCAATACGGATTCCCGGAAGATGTTCATGAGTAGTAGGGTGGCCCTGCATCCTCGAGTTGATCTTACGGAATGTTCCAAGTTCTGCTGTTTCGAAGTATCCTGCCCGTGCCAGTGTGCTATACCATACTGGTGAAATATGTCCGTTTGAAAGGAAGAACAAGTCTTCACCAGCTCCGTCCATATTGAAATTTACGTTGTGCTTCAATACATGAAAGTATAAAGCAACGAAATAGTCAGTACATCCGAGTGAACCTCCGGGATGGCCCGACTGGCATTGGTGGACCATTCTGACGATGTCACGGCGAACCTGGGTGGCAATGTCGTTTAATTTTTCTATGTCTGCTTTCATCTTTAATTGGAAAGCGACTAAAATAGGAATTTAAGTTGAAAAGGAAAAGTGTAAAAATGACGGTTAATTTGGGCTTTCAGCTTTCAGCAATCGGCTGTCAGCTTTCGGCTTTTAGATTTTAGCGATTGGCTTTTGGCGTTTAGCTGTCGGCAATCGGCTGTCAGCTTTCAGCTCTCAGCTTTTAGCGATTGGCTTTTGGCGTTTAGCTGTCAGCAACCGGCTGTCAGATTTCGGCTTTTAGATTTTAGCGATTGGCTTTTGGCGTTTAGCTGTCAGCAATCGGCTGTCAGTGTTGCGTTATTAAGTAATTAGTTATTAGCTGATGGCTAATAACTAATTAGCCGTCACTAGAGTTTGTCTTTTTGCAATTGGTTATACGCTTGTTTAGCTGACTGCTGACAGCCGATTGCTGATAGCCTATTGCTAACAGCCAATTGCCAATAGCCTATAACAATTCCAGTACCTGTTTGGAAGATTCTGCTGTGTTGACCTTGTGGATGATATTCCGGATGGTTCCGTCTTTGCCTATCACAAAGGTTTTTCGTGCTGTACCCATGTACTTCTTGCCGTACATGTTTTTTTCCACCCATACTCCATACGCCTCGACGATCTTTTTCTCGTCGTCGGAAATCAGGGTAAACGGCAGCTGGTATTTGCTGGCGAATTTTTGATGGGATGTCTCGTCGTCGGTACTTACGCCTATCACGACGTATCCCTGCGCCTGAAGCGACTGGTAATTGTCCCTGAAATTACAGGCTTCTGCAGTACATCCGGGAGTGTCATCTTTGGGATAAAAATAGAGGATGACATCCTGGCCTTTGTAATCACTTAATGAAACCAGTTTTCCGTTCTGGTCTTTTGCTGAGAAATCAGGAGCTTTATCTCCTTCTTTTAATTCTGCCATAGTTTATCTGTAAAAAGTAGCGTTATACGTTCTTGAATTCATCATCATATCTGTTACAAGTAACTGAAAATGATGTTTACCTTTTGGAAGTGTATCCTCAAAAGCGTGCCATAAGCTGCCGTTTCTGGGATCGTATTCCATTAACACCCATTGCCCGTCAATTGTTCCTGTAAAGGAACGGATGCCTGAAAGGTTGTCAGAAATCCTGAAGCTGATCCTGCTGATTCCCGCCATCTGCTTATCATCGGTGATATTGACCGGGCGAATAACAGGTGCTACGGTATCCAGCGCTATATAGAACTCGCCAAATACCCGCGGGCGTCCTTTTATGAATCCACTGTCGAATACGCCACCGTGCGAAGCTCCCCGCGTATCAACGATGAGGGCTTTATTATAGAGATTGGCAGGCAGGCTGGAATCAGGTTTAATCCAAAGATCATAATTACTATGAAGTGGGATCAGCCGGGTATGGAGCTTATGAATTTCCGAGTAGGTACCCTTACGCCTCGGAGACCGGTCATAGTATAAATTGATATCGCTGTATAGCACTCCTTTGGGCAGCACAACCTTCATCTGGCCCGAGCTGTATTCGTTGACCTGGTTGTATAGGAATTTCTTTACTCCCTGCTTTTCTGTGTTTGTAATGACGGATCCCGGGTTGTATTTGATGCGGAAACTGATCGTACTGGTATTGCCCTTCGCATCCTTCACGATGTATTGCATGTTGTGGATGTTATTATCCCGGGTATTGATGATTCCCCTGTTTACGGCTGTTTTATAGATGCTCAGCGGATTTCCGGGCTCGATAAAACTCTTTTGGATGGTCCTGCCAGAGGTGAGTAATGTAGGATAGTCGATATGGGAATTTACCGCACGGCTGTTGCTGAATGCGAAGCGTTCGAGCGCCGACAGAAAGATGGTGGTGCTATCCATCTTTAATTCAATGGAATACACGCCGTTTTTATTGCCGGCAGGTTGCAGGTCGTATGTAATGATCCCGAAGCCTACGTCGCCGCTGAAGTTGATCACAGGTGACTGGTCCAGCTTATAATTTCCGTTGGAGCCGCTCAGCCTGAAGTACTGTTTGGTCGTATTTTCATTAAACGGCAGGCCATTCAGGCGGTACATATAGAGTCCTTCAATGGTGGGCTTTATACGGTCGGGAACTTCCAGTCCGAATAACTGAGGGTTGATCGTTTCTTCCGTTCTGCTATCCCTGATCTCAAAATGAAGGTGAGGCCCTGCTGAACCACCGGTATTCCCCGACCATGCTATTATTTCTCCTTTTTTTACCGGGATTTCAATTGGCAGGAGAGGGAAATCCACATCGAAGGATTGCTTTCTGTACTGAAAGTCTTTTACTATCCTGGCGATCCGGGGACTAAAGCGCTGCAAGTGGGCGTAAACTGTGGTATAGCCGTTGGAATGGCCGATATAAAGAGCGTTTCCAAAACCTCCGACCTGTACACGGAGCCGCGACACGAAGCCATCGGCAACGGCATAGACCGGGTATCCCTCCCTTTGATTCGTTCTGTAATCGAGTCCCGAATGGAAGTGCCCGCCTCTGATCTCTCCAAAAGACCCTGCCAGCGATGGCGAAAGATCCAAAGGTGGAATGAAATCTGTTTTAGGATAAGTACCGGAAACCGTGATTTCCTGGGAAAAGGTACTGCCAGCAACTAAAAGTGAAATAGATGTAAATAGTATGTTTCTTAACCTGCCAGTTCTACTTAATTTCAAAATCCAGAAGTTTTTCGTTTTCAATATACCCCGAAAGCTTATCTCCGATGCTGACTTTGCCGACTCCGGGAGGAGTACCGGTAAATATCAGGTCGCCCTTTTTCAGGGTTATGTATTGTGAGACAAATGCAATCAACCGTTCAAACGAAAAAAGAAGGTCTTTTGTGTTGCCTTGTTGCTTAATATTTCCGTTTACACTGAGACTGAAGCCGATATTATAAAGATCCGGGAAATTATTTTTAGAGATAAAGGTGCTGACCGGAGCTGAATTATCAAAAGCTTTGGCCAGTTCCCAGGGCAAACCTTTCTCTTTATGTTCCTTTTGGATGTCACGCGCGGTAAAATCTACACCCAGCCCGATTTCGTCGAAGTAGTTTCCCGCAAATTTCTCAGAGATATGCTTTCCTTCTTTGCTCACTTTTAATACGATCTCGATCTCATGATGAATGTCAGATGAAAAATCCGGGTGATAGAACGGTTTGTTATCTTTTAACAGCGCCGTATCCGGCTTCATAAAGATAACAGGTTTCGAAGGAACAGGGTTGTTTAACTCTTTTGCATGTTCCGCATAATTCCTTCCAATTGCAATGATCTTCATAAGGCAAAAGTAAGATTTGTTTTGAGTTATGAGTTATGAGTTATGGGTGATGGGTGATGAATTGGGATGGAGGCAAAAGGAGAAGCAACCTGTTGTTGTCTGTATTTGAATTTAATTGGGGGAGATAGGGTTTTGAGGAATTATAGTTACATGGCTGCCGTTTTGCAATAGCTAAGAGCCAACGGCTAATACCCAATTGCTCTTAGATTGCTGACAGCTGATTACCGATAGCTAATAGCCAACAGCCAATTGCTAACAGCTTACAATACAGATACCCTTTTTATGATTGTTTCGTTTCCTGCGATTACGCGGATGAAATAGTATCCGCTGTTAAGCTTGGTGGTAATGGCAAAGCTATGATTTTGCTCTCCTGCGGGAAGGCGTTGAGAAAGGAGGGTAGCTATCTCGTTTCCAAGTACATCCATTACCTTAACTGTTACGTTGGCATCCTTGCTGAGGGAATAAGATATATTGATCTGATCTTCCACCGGGTTGGGGAATACTTTAACGTTACTCAAAGCTTTGACATCCTGACCTGCCGTTTTTTGAGGCCCGCCTGCAGTTGCTGACGCTGAAGCCGGAGATGAAGCAGCAGCAGCCGATGTTCTTGTGCTAATAGGCTTAAACGGAGTTATGTTGATCTTTAGCTCGTTCCTGGTTGGCCTGTCCGGCCGTGTGTCGGTTATTTTGCTAGCCGGCTTTGGCTGAAGCCTTCTTATGGAATCCATGGTTTCATTTCTGAGCACCAGCATGCCCTTACTGTCGAAGGCGCGGGCACCCAGCAGTATAAAATAAAACGAAATAGCTAACAGGTAAAATTTTTTCATCCTTTATCTCCTCAACAAAACTAATAATTTAAATACGATTTATGGTATCTGGTAAGTTTATTTAACAAAATTTAACAAAGATATAGCAAGCCGTCCGGGAATTTAACAAAGTACTTGATTTTCAGTTTTAAATAAAAAATAAAAACTACTGATAATCATGGTTGTTTAATTGTCCGGCATCTCTTACTTTTGTGCCCGGTTTAAAAAAATAGCGTGGCAAATCATAAAGATCTTCATAAGCTCTCCGCTGCAGGCCTGCTGATTAGTTTGGGAATTATTTATGGAGATATCGGGACCTCTCCCTTATACGTTTTTAAAGCAATCATCGGTGAGCGGCTGATTACGCCGGATCTGATATTAGGCGGTCTGTCCTGTATATTCTGGACATTAACATTACAAACTACAGTCAAATATGTACTGATAACCTTAAGGGCTGATAACAAGGGCGAAGGAGGTATATTCTCCTTGTTTTCCCTGGTGAGGCGCAGAGCCCGCTGGCTTGTTATTCCAGCCATGATAGGGGGATGTGCACTCCTGGCCGACGGAATTATTACACCGCCGATTACTGTTTCCTCGGCAATTGAAGGGCTCGGGACAAAATATCCCGGTTTACCAACCGTACCGATCGTGGTTGCGATTATTACGGTTCTTTTTGTCATTCAGCAGTTTGGGACATCGCTGGTTGGTAAGGCTTTCGGCCCGATCATGTTTATCTGGTTTACCATGATGGGGGTGCTCGGATTAGGCTATGTGGTGGAATATCCGGCTATCGTGAAGGCTGTGAATCCTTATTACGCCTGGCAGTTGCTTACCACATCTCCTGATGCTTTCATTATCCTGGGAGCAGTGTTTTTATGTACTACGGGAGCTGAAGCTTTATATTCTGATCTGGGGCATTGCGGCCGCGAAAATATACGGGTCAGCTGGATCTATGTTAAAACCTGTCTCGTATTAAATTACCTCGGACAAGGCGTCTGGTTATGGCAGAGGCAGGGTACGACATTGAATACCGATATTAACGAAAATCCTTTTTACCAGATTATGCCGGGATGGTTCCTCATCTTCGGGATTGCCATTGCAACTGCCGCTGCCATCATTGCTAGTCAGGCCCTGATTTCAGGATCTTTCACATTAATATCAGAAGCTGTGAGGCTTAATTTGTGGCCTAAAGTCAGGATAAATTATCCGACCAATCAGAAAGGCCAGTTATATGTTCCTTCGATGAACTGGTTATTGCTGGGAGGCTGTATCCTTGTAATGCTGATTTTTCATGAATCTGCCAGAATGGAAGCGGCCTACGGACTGTCTATAACCGTAGCTATGCTGATGACGACAATTTTAGTCGCGATATTCCTGAGACGGATGAAGATCCCTCTTTACCTGATCGGTATTTTTATGACGGTTTACTGCGTTATTGAGCTGACCTTTCTGCTGGGCAACATGGCTAAGTTTACACACGGAGGATGGTTCAGTTTGCTGATTGGTACCTTCCTTTTTTCGGTGATGTGGGCCTGGTCTAATGCCAGGAAGATTAAAAACAGGTACGTGAAGTTTGTTGAGATTGAGGATTATTACGAGATAATCAGCGAACTGAGCGAGGATCAAACGGTTCCCAAGTATTCCTCACAACTGGTTTATCTTACGAGTGCCAATTTCAAGTCGGAAATAGAGTCGAAAATCATGTACTCCATTTTGCAGAAGCAGCCAAAGAGGGCCGATCTTTACTGGCTGGTCCATGTGGATGTTACCGACGAGCCTTATACTCTTGAGTATAAAGTCGATTTCCTGGTACCTGAGAAGTTGATCCGGATCGATTTCAGGCTCGGTTTCCGTGTCGAGCAGCGGATCAATATCCTCTTCCGGATGGTGGTAGAAGAGTTGGTAAGAAAAGGAGAAGTGGATATTACCAGTAAATATCCCTCACTAAATAAACATAAAATAGTCGGCGATTTTAAATTCGTTGTTCTTGAAAAAGTGCTTTCCCGTTCTAATAAGTTACAGTTTATGGAGCGCTTTATTATGGCTTATTATTTTGTTCTCAAAAAGCTCGGGCTTTCTGAGGAACGGGGCTTTGGTCTTGATTTAAGCTTCGTTACTGTAGAGAAAGTTCCGCTTATCGTGTCTACCGGGGAGGAGATTACCTTGAAGAGGATTAAATAGCTTTACTAATAGGGCAATTCCGGATTCGGAATCGCCCTATTAGTAAAGGATATCCGAAAGTCCGCATGATTCGGATACTAGAAAAGATGCTTAAATGCTTTATTATTACCGAAATTAGGGTCTGTGTTATTTAACAGGATACTGATTTAATCCGGTTAGTTATTTTGAAATTCTATTGCTCTCCGCCGGAATAAGAAGGCAGTAAGGAGTAAGCAGCATAAAGAAAGATTGATACGCTAAATACCGGGATCCAAAAAGAGAAAAGTACGCCGTAAGACCTTTGTGCTGAACAGGAA
>JBQGEO010000753.1:0-5467 GCA_052039655.1 Pararcticibacter sp. | reverse complement strand
CGGATCAAAGCCTTCCTTTACCAATACCGGATCCGGTTTCCTTTCTACTTTGGGATGAGGAGAAACAGGCCGCTGATCGCGTCCCTGTTGCGACCAGGGAGAAGGTGCAGGTACCGGGGATTGCCGGCCGGCCTTTTTCACTTGCGGTATATCCGTCTCGCCCTCAGGCCGCGGTTGCGAAGGGTTTCTCTTTCTTGCTTTCTCCTGCTCCTTTTTGAAATTATTGTAGAACTGGAAAAGCACCAGAGCAGCTCCGATAAGAAATGGCAAATATTCCTTCATTTTTTAAAGTTAGTATTTCTTTTAACAAATGAAAAGAAGACAGATTCAACGACAGCTAAATTGTTTACTGACGACATTGAAGTTCATCGGAAGAAGAAGGGCATAACACCGAGTACCCGGATGGAATAAGGCTCGCCCCCTGGAGGAGGTGAGAGCACCCTGAGTGCAGGGTGAGAGCACGGTGAGTGCACCCTTTGCCGGGAAAACGTGCACTTACTCTGCACTCACGGTGCTCCCACCCTACTCTTACCTGGGACCAGGGGCCTAGCGGGTTCGAACAGGGTCAGCGCAATCTCTTGATCTCACTCCCAAGCAATTATAATACTTCCTGCCTACAAAATCAAATACGCTGATTACGCTGGGTTTGCCGGACACTGTCTGATCTCCCCTATATGTCAGAAAACGATTCCCGCCGGCACTTAATTGCCGCCGATAATCGAACAAATGGTCCTGAAAAACTCTTCTAAATTTCCTTAATTTGCAAGATTATTTGGTTAATGAAAAGTAGTTCCCGGACAGGGATGGAGAATTTTAAATAAGGGATGCAATTAACGAGGCTGGAGATTAAAGGCTTTAAAAGCTTTGGTGATAAGATTACAATTAATTTTAACGAGGGAGTTACGGCTATAGCCGGACCTAACGGCTGCGGAAAGTCGAATGTTGTCGACGCAATCCGCTGGGTTTTGGGAGAACAGAGCACCAAAATGCTCCGTTCGGAAAAAATGGAGAATATTATTTTCAATGGAACCAAAACACGTAAACCAGCCCAGCTGGCCGAAGTATCCCTGACATTCGACAATACCAAAAATATCCTTCCTACAGAATTTGCGCAGGTAACGATTACCCGGAAATTGTACAGGAGCGGCGAAAGCGAGTACAGGCTCAACGATGTACAATGCAGGCTGAAAGACATTACTGACCTTTTTCTGGATACCGGCGTAGGCTCTGACTCTTATTCCATCATCGAACTGAAAATGATCGATGAGATCATTGCCAACAAGGAAGGATCAAGAAGAACCCTGTTTGAAGAGTCTTCGGGCATCTCAAAATATAAGCTGCGGAAAAAACAGACATTTAATAAACTGAAGGATACAGAAGCCGACCTTAGCCGGGTGGAGGACCTCCTGTTTGAAATTGAGAAAAACCTCAAAACCCTCGAAAACCAGGCAAAGAAGGCAGAACGCTATTATCGGCTAAAGGAACAATACCAGGTTTTGAGCGTGAAGCTTGCCTCTTTCAGGATTGCCGGCTTCCGCGATTCTCTGGAGAAACTGGATGAACAGGAACAGCAGCATAGCCTGGAAAAAGCGAATATCACCGCAGAGATCGATAAACTTGAAGCTGCTTTGCAGCAACTCAAGTCGGAAAACCTCACGAAAGAGAAGAACCTCTCTGCCCAGCAAAAGGCCGCCAATGAGTTCACATCTAAGATCAGGGCTTATGAAAGCGAGAAAAAGATCAAGAATGAACAGCTCCGCTTTCTCCAGGATAAAGAAAAACGTCTTAGCGAAGAACTTGACCGCGACAAGAACCAGCTGAATCACATTCTTTACAATATAAAGCGCCTGAATGAGGAACATCTTCAGGAAAGTGAAAAGCTTAATACCATCAGCTCCGGCCTTGCAGAGCGGAAAGAGGAACTCGACGAACTGAGATTGCAGCAGCAATCTTCTAAAACAGCGCTTGACAGCTTTGTTAAACAGAATAATGAGCTTCAGAACCAGGTATACAAGGTTGAAAAAGACCTTACTGTCCTGAATATCCAAAAAGATGCGCTTTACCAGGAGAGCCGCCGCAACATTGCCGACACAGAATCGAAAGAAACTGAGTTGGGTGAATTTAATAAGGCGATAGACGAACTTGACAACAAGCTTAATCTCAAAAAAGGAGAGCTGGAATCAGCTCAGTTGTTTGAAGACGACCTGGAGCTTCAGATGAAATCGGCAGAGGAACTGCTTGTTCGCTACAAGGAACAGCTGTCATCTGAAAGCCGGAAACTGGATGCCAAACAGAACGAATATAACCTGACAAAGTCGCTTGTTGATAACCTTGAAGGCTTCCCCGAATCTATACGGTTCCTGAAAAAAAATACCGGATGGGCCCGCCAGGCCCCTCTCCTTTCGGATGTTCTCTTTTGTAAAGAAGAATACCGGATTGCCATTGAGAACTACCTGGAACCGGTGATGAACCACTATGTGGTCGAAACACAGGCAGAAGCGGTCCAGGCCATCAGGTTACTGAGCGATTCGTCAAAAGGAAGAGCCAACTTTTTCATCCTTGAAGCGATCAATGCGCTTCCTGAATCATCGGTGCTCGATATGGTGGAAAGTAATCTCATTCCTGCCCTGAATATTATTGAGGTAGATCCTAAATACAGCAGACTTTGCCGTCACCTGCTAAAGAATGTCTTCATTCTGATGTCGGGCGAGGAAGAAGAACTTGGAAGCAACCTCCCTGACAGGGGAATTGTGGTCTTAAGCGGCAGCGGCAAATTCACAAAAAGCAAGATCACCATGGCCGGAGGCTCCGTAGGCCTGTTTGAAGGAAAACGAATAGGGCGGGCCAAGAATCTTGAAAACCTTGCAAAGGAAATCCGCTCTCTCGAAAACTCCATCAGCGGCTTAAAAACGTCCATCGACAAGGAAAGCCAGAAAGTGGGTACGCTGAAGGCTTCTTCTAAAAAAGAGGAATTACGCGTTTTACACCAGGATGTTAACAGGCTGAATAACGAAATGATTTCCCTGAAGACGCGCCAGGAACAATACATCACTTTCATCAGGAACAGTCAGAACAGGAAAGAGGATATCGAGCAAAAGATCGGATCAATTAATGAAGAACTGGCAAAGGCCGAGCCGGAGCTGAACCTGCTGAAAGAGAAGAAGCAGGAAATGAGCAATGATCTGACAGATAAGCAGCATGCATATAATGAGCTGGCTGAGCTTGTCACAGAAAAGGCCAGCACCTGGAACCAGGAAAACATCCGCTTTCACCAGCAGCAGAATAAAGTATCCGGTATTGAAAAAGACCTTGACTACCGGGACAGCCAGCAGCAAAACCTTGATTCGCGCATAACTGCCAACAGCACAGAACTGGAAAAAACAAGGGCGGAAATCAACGATACACTTCAGCATGTCGATCATTCGGATGAAGACCTCCTCGCAATGTATACCCAGAAAGAAGAGTTTGAGAACGGGGTGCGAGAGGCAGAACAGGAGTACTATAAATCGCGCGGACTGATTACGGAAACTGAAAATAATATTTCCACGCTGAGGCGGAGAAAAGAGCATTCTGAGATAATAGGAAATGAGTTGAAGGATAAAAAAACCAACCTGAGACTTGAACTGAATGCATTAAAAGAAAGATTATCTGTAGAATTTTCGATTGATATCGCAGATCTGCTGGAAAATGAAGTTCCGCAGGACGAGAACGAAGAAGATCTGAGAGAAAAAACGGATAAACTGAAAAAACAGCTTGATGAATTTGGAGCAGTTAATTCTATGGCAATGGAGGCGTACCAGGAAATGAACCAGCGGTATACATTTATCCAGGCTCAGAAGAAGGACCTCCTGGAGGCTAAAGCTTCCCTGATGGAAACGATTAAGGAGATTGATGACAGCGCGAAAAGCAAGTTCATGGATTCCTTCCTGAAAGTAAGAGAAAACTTTATAAGAGTGTTCCGTTCGCTCTTTAACGAAGAGGACAGCTGTGACCTGATCCTTTCCGATCCGGAAAATCCGCTTGAATCTGATATCGATATTATTGCCCGCCCTAAAGGAAAAAGGCCTTTATCGATCAACCAGTTATCCGGAGGAGAGAAGACGCTGACCGCCACTGCCCTGCTCTTTTCTTTGTATCTCTTAAAACCGGCGCCGTTCTGTATATTTGATGAAGTGGATGCGCCTCTTGATGATACGAATATTGACAAGTTCAATAATATCATCCGCACATTTTCGTCCGAATCACAATTTATCGTGGTATCCCACAATAAAAAGACCATCGCCAGCACCGATATCGTGTATGGTGTAACGATGGTGGAACAGGGTATTTCGAGGGTTGTAGCAGTGGATTTGAGAGAGTATCCGATAGCATCTTAGAAATTATGATTTTGGATATCCGGTTGCAAGCTTCCGCTGGTAAATACATTTGCTGGCTGTTTCCGTTATTGATTATTGCTTTTGAGGGCCATTCGCAGACACAGTTGCTGAATGACGTGAAGGAATTGTCTTCTGATACTTACCAGGGGAGAAAAACGGGAACAGAAGGTAACAGGAAGGCTGCCGGGTACATTATTTCGAGATTCAGAGCAATCGGACTGAAAGGATATCATGACACGTACAGGCAGGAATTTACCTTTAAGGACCGTGGAAGGAAGTTCAGCGGAACCAACCTGGTTGGATATATTCCAGGAAAGAAGAAAGATGTCATTGTGCTCTCGGCCCATTACGATCATTTGGGGATCGTAAATGGAAAGATCTATAACGGGGCGGATGACGATGCTTCGGGCATTGGAGGCTTGCTCCATCTGGCGGCTTATTTTGCGGCAGATAAACCGGAGCACACCCTGATATTCGCTGCTTTCGATGCGGAAGAGATGGGACTAAAGGGCTCTGAGTACTTTGTAGCCAATTCTCCCGTACCCTTAAGCTCAATCCGGCTAAATATAAACCTCGACATGATCTCACATAATGGTAAGGGGGAGCTGTATGTTTGCGGGACGTATCACTATCCGAAGCTAAAGGATTATCTTTTAATCCCGGATCCGAAAATCAAATTACTTCCGGGACACGATAACCCTAAAAACGGAACCAAAGATGACTGGACATTCCAGGGAGATCACGGAATGTTTCATAAAGCCAGGATACCTTTCCTTTACTT
Organism: Pararcticibacter sp.; assembly: GCA_052039655.1. Lineage (GTDB taxonomy): Bacteria > Bacteroidota > Bacteroidia > Sphingobacteriales > Sphingobacteriaceae > Arcticibacter. Next base: position 310 of record JBQGEO010000753.1, on the reverse strand, counting down.
CGGGGTGGAAGACCATAAAGACTATCATCAGCCAACTGATGACTTTGGCAACATTAACAAAGAATTTTATGCCAATGCAGTGAGTACTATCCTGACTGTGGTAAAGAATTACGACCAGGGTCTGACCAAACAACAGTTGTTCAGGAATAAAAGGATAATGAAATAAGCTGTTTGACTACTTTGCGCGAAAACGGTCTTCAATCATACCTTTAAATTCACGGTTGGGCAGTGCTTTCTTTGCCGATTCTAATTCTTCCAGCTTCTTATTAGAAGAAGAGACTGAGGAACCTTTAGAAGACGATACTCCGAC
>JBQGEO010000752.1:0-3572 GCA_052039655.1 Pararcticibacter sp. | reverse complement strand
TAAAGCCCGCGAAATTATCCTGATGGCCTGGAATCAGAAAAAAGCGGAGATCATCAAGAAAGCCGTAGAGGGTGAAATGTCTTCTGATGTTCCGGCTACCTACCTGCAGCAATCAAGCAGTGTGGAGTTTGTTCTTGATGCGGACGCAGCGTCCGAACTCACACGCTTTAATACTCCATGGCTTGTTAAGGATTGTTACTGGGATGAACAGCTAATTAAAAAGGCTGTGATCTGGCTGGCTAAAACCTTAAATAAGCCCATACTTAAGCTTACAGAGGAAGATTATAACAACCATGGGATGGCGCAGCTTGCTACAGAGCGCGGGCCGGTTTATAATATCAACATCCATATATTTAATAAAGTACAGCATACTATCACAGGGTGGCCAGGTGGTAAGCCCGATGCCGATGATAGTCAACGGCCTGAAAGAGCCCAGCCTGCAAAGAAGAGAAGTATCATTTTTTCTCCTCATCCTGATGACGATGTGATTTCAATGGGCGGTACATTTATCCGCCTTGCCGATCAGGGGCATGAGGTACATGTTGCCTACCAGACTTCAGGAAACACAGCGGTATGGGATGATGATGTTCTGCGGTTTACTGAATTTGCAATGGACTTTATTGGAAGCCAGGGCCAGGATACGAAAGGCCTTGCGGGGCTTTACGATAATATGAGGAGCTTTATGGCTGTTAAGAAGCCGAACCAGCCGGACACTCTGGAGATCCGTAAGATCAAGGGCCTGATCCGTAAGGGAGAAGCTATTGCAGGAGCAAGATATGCTGGCCTTCCCGATGAGCATATACATCTGCTGGATCTTCCTTTCTACGACAGAATGAAGACCGAGAAGAATGTAAGCTTTGAAGATGATGTCAAGATCGTGATGGAACTTCTGCAGAAGGTAAAGCCTCACCAGGTATTTGCAGCGGGGGATTTTGCTGATCCGCACGGAACACATAAAGTATGTTTCGATATTATTCTGGAAGCTCTTACCCGGTTAAAAGCGACTGAGGATTGGGTAGAGGATTGCTGGTTGTGGTTGTACAGGGGAGCCTGGCATGAATTCGAGATCCATGAGATTGAAATGGCTGTTCCTCTTTCTCCGCAGGAGGTTGAAAGGAAAAGAATGGCAATTTTCAAGCATCAGTCGCAAAAGGATCTGCCCGTATTCCCTGGTGATGATGCACGCGAGTTCTGGGTGCGCGCTGAGGACCGGAACCGGGATACAGCGAAGGCTTACGACCAGCTTGGGCTGGCAGAATATGAGGCAATGGAGGCTTTTGTGAGGTGGAGGTTTTAAGAAGTTTTAAGTAGTAAGTTATAAGTGATAAGTGTAAAGGTGAGAGTTTAAAGTTTAAAGTGGGGGGATAGAGAGAGGAGCTTTTGCCCGGACTGAAGGGAAAAACATGGCTGCGGTAACATTTTGGGATGTTAGGCAGCTGTGTTTTTTTGTTATAGGGGGCATTGAATGATGCCGGAACGGTTTCTTTTTTAAACAAGCTGCATGGTAAATTTGTTAATCATTTGCTTTTGGTTTAATAGGTCTGTGATGGGGTGCAGATATCTTTTGCGGGAGGGGCATGAACGGACTTGCTGGGCATAAATTCAACGTATAATATTCATATGGGGCAAATTTTTACCGTTAATTTAGCTGGATCCAGTTTCCATTTTCAGTTAATTAAATTACAGCAGATTGATAGGGTGATAGAATCACAAATACTGCTTCAGGGGACGACAGTTACTCTTTGCAAGGAAACAAGAGGTGATTGGAAGCAAAAAGAAAGCTCCAATCCTATTATTAAAGAACTGGTACAGGCAATCGGAAACTCTATTTCCTTGAGGTACCGGATTTAAAGATCTTAGATTTGCTGGAAGCATCCTGGAGGGATGCTTTTTTAATTTCTCTATCTTTGTATAGAAACGGGGCGATGATTGTCGAATGTTTTCTGTCTATTTAAAATATATTAAAGATCGCCTCCGTTTTATAAAGCAGCACTTGATGATAGGGGAATGTGATGTAGGTTTTATTTATGGCAAATTCCAAAAGCAGCAAACTGGATTTCAGAGTGCATAGAAACCCGATTTTAAATGATAAGAAAAAATTATGATTCTGATTTCTGTGGAAGTTTGCCTCTCCATCAGATTAATCTCATTCAGCCCTATGGATATCTGTTTGTAGCTAATAAGAGTGACCTTAGGATCATCCAGGCGAGTGAAAATGTGAGCGATTTGCTGGGTGAGCCCGTAGATCAGGTAGTAGGGAAGTCCCTGGAGCAATTTATCAGGCAGGAAGAGGCAGATCTGCTGAAAGGGCGTTTCGGGTCAGATATTAATGAGAAAGTGCCGCTGACAATCAACCTTACGGGAAAGGATGCAGCCAGGCGATATATCGCACTTGTCCACGTTAAAAGTGATTATGTTGTACTGGAAGTAGAAGAAGCGGGGGATGAGAGTACATTTCTGGATGTATTCCAGGAGCTTAAGTATGTAATGGCTGAAATCAACAGGACTGAGACTGTTGCTGATGCCAGCAGGGTAATAGTAGAGCAACTAAAAAAACTGTCGGGATTTGACAAGATCCTGATGTACCAGTTTGATGAGCAATGGAATGGTACGGTAATAGCAGAAGTGAAAGAAGATGGAATGGATGAATACCTCGGGCATAAGTTTCCTGCTTCTGATATCCCTAAACAGGCAAGAAAGCTTTACCTGAAAAATTCCTACAGGCTGATTCCTTCCAGGGAGTATACGCCCGTGAAGCTCTACCCCGTTATCAATCCTGTCTCGAATACCTTTATTGACCTTTCAGACTGTAACTTAAGAGCCGTGGCCGCCGTGCACCTGGAGTATATGAAAAATATGAAGATCCGTGCCTCTATGTCGGTCAGGGTGATCCGGGATGACAAGCTCTGGGGTTTGATCTCGTGCCATCATAAAGGGCCTAAGTATTTGAGTTATGAAATGTGCTCCGTGTTTGAACTGCTGTCATCTGTTATTTCCAATAAAATTTCCTCATTGGAGAGCGGGGAGGAGTACCAGTTTGTCAATTCCCTGCAGGAAAAAAAGACTCAGATAATCGAGAATGTGTATTCTGAGAGAGATCTTGTTGCCGGGATGCTCAAAAGGGACTTGAAGATTACGGATCTGTTTAGTGCCGGGGGGGCGGCGGTTAGTTACAGGGGCTCGATTGAGACCACGGGAGAAGTGCCCGACAATGAAGAATTGAAAAACCTTATCTATTGGTTGCAAAGTAAGCCGGAGGATAAGCTCTATCACACGTCAAATCTGTCTTCGGAATATGATTTCGGATCGGCCTTCTCAAAACAGGCAAGCGGGATGATCTCCATCCCTGTAAATGCAGACCGCGGAGAGTATATTATGATGTTCAGGCCGGAAGTAGTTACCACTGTTAAATGGGGAGGGAATCCCGATGAGGCGATCAATTTTGAAAGTAATGGAGTGAAATATCATCCTAGAAGTTCCTTCGGGAGCTGGCAGGAAGTGGTTAAGCAAACCGCAGAGGCGTGGAAGGGAGAGGAGCTTGAAGTTGCAGAGAACTTAAGAAGTTTTATATT
>JBQGEO010000751.1:0-3844 GCA_052039655.1 Pararcticibacter sp. | reverse complement strand
TCACAGCGTGGTCCTGCATACAAAATTGTGGATTATATGAAAATGCCGGCGGATCAGCTGGAACCGATTATGACGAATTCGGAAAATATCATCAATTTCGGACCTAATGCTTATGCCAAACCAGCAACCGCACTAAACATTCTCCGCGAAACGGTAATGGGCAGAGAGTTGTTCGACTACGCCTTTAAAGAATATGCCAGGCGCTGGAAATTTAAGCATCCGACTCCAACCGACTTCTTCAGGACAATGGAAGATGCTTCTGCGGTGGATCTGGACTGGTTCTGGCGCGGATGGTTCTACGGAACCGACCCTGTTGATATTTCTATTGATAATATCAGATATTTCCGGATGAATACACTTAATCCTGCAGCTGAGGCTCCGGAAGACAGGAAACTTTATGAAAAAGGACTGACTGATATAAGCAGGGAAAGGAATAAAGCTGCCGGCTTGAAATTTGAAGTCGAACAGGACACATCCCTCCTGGATTTCTACAATAAATATGACCGCTTTGCGGTAAGTGAGGCGGCGACTAAGGGGTTCAAAGAATATTACAATTCACTTGATCCTGAAGAGAAGAAGATCTATGACAACAAAAAGAACTTTTACGAACTGAGCTTTTCAAATATCGGAGGGCTTGTGATGCCCATTATCCTGGAATGGACGTTTGCCGACGGAAGTAAGGAGGTTGAAAGGATTCCTGCCTATATCTGGCGAAAAAATGAAGACCAGGTGACCAAGGTGTTTGCAAAAGACAAAGAAGTAGTGTCTGTAACCCTCGATCCCTACAGGGAGACCGCAGATATTAATGAGAATAATAACAGCTGGCCCCGCCGGTCAGAACAAAGCCGCTTTGAGCTCTTTAAACAAAAAAAAGTAACGCGCGGAACCTCTGACGGAGCAAACCCGATGAGAGATTCGCGCCGGGACCGGCAACAGGCGGACTAAACGAAAACAGTGGATGCAGCAGGAAAAACCCGGATCTCCCGCTATCAGGCTGTCACTTTTGCATAAGAATGGCCAGGATTCCTGGTGGCGTAGTTATTGCTGTTTAGTATTGATTCATTAATTATCTATGGCAATGCAACAAGCAACTTTCGGGGGAGGTTGCTTCTGGTGTACAGAAGCAATTTTCCAAACATTACAGGGCGTCTCTAAAGTGGTTTCTGGTTACATGGGCGGCAAGACAAAAAACCCGACTTATATGGAGATCTGCAATGGCGACACCGGTCATGCTGAAGTGATTCAGCTGGAATATGATCCTCACCAGATTTCATTTGAAGATCTTTTGCTGATTTTCTTCAAAACACATGATCCGACGACCCTGAACAGGCAAGGCAATGATATTGGCACGCAGTACCGTTCCGTTATATTTTATCATGACGACCATCAAAAACAAGCGGCAGAGAAAATGATCAGCGAACTGACGAGGGAGAAGGTATTTGATAAGCCTATCACTACAGAGCTTGCCCCCGCTGATGATTTTTACAGTGCAGAAGATTATCATCAGAACTATTACATACAGAACGATTCAAAGCCTTACTGTATGTTTGTCATTCAGCCCAAGCTGGCAAAGTTTGCCGAATCTTTCAGGGATAAAATCAGGCAGGAGCTTTTGTCATGATACAGCGGTTTAAAACGGAGCGAATTATTTATAACTTAGCTTCTCTTTAAATAATCACAAAAGATCATGACTCAATATTTAGTAACCGGAACCGATTTTACAGACGAAAAGGCGCTGGAAAGAAGAATGGCTGTCAGAGAAAAGCATCTCGAAGGAGCAAAAGCATTAAAAGCAAACAACAACCTGGTCCTGGCGGGGGCTTTCCTTAATGAAGAGGGAAAAATGGCAGGATCTTCTATAGTTGTCCAGTTTGAAACTGAAGATGAGCTAAAAACATGGCTTGACAATGAGCCTTATGTACTTGAAAAAGTATGGGAAAAGGTTGACGTAAAACCTTTCCGGATTGCGAATGTATAGCTACTGATGGCTATCAACAGATCCAGCATCAGGAACAAGATCTATATCATCGTTTTCCGGTCGGACACGAAGGCCGGAAAACTTTTTGACATCATTCTTTTATGGCTTATCATTCTCAGCATCCTGCTGGTGTTTATGGAGAGTGTGGAAAGCTTCCGTCGCGTTTATCACCGGGAGATACGCATTGCAGAGTGGGTGTTCACTTTCGCCTTTACAGTTGAGTACATTCTGAGAACCTATAGTGCGAGAAGCGCCCGAAAATATGTCCTGAGCTTTTATGGGATCATTGATCTTCTCGCCCTGATACCGGGTTATATCGCCCTTCTCCTGCAGGGGGGACAATATTTTATAGTGCTCCGGGCCATCCGGCTGCTCAGGGCATTCAGGATTTTAAAGCTCACTCGTTACCTGTACGAAGGAAATGTGCTGGGACAGGCACTAAAGGCCAGCATGTATAAGATTACGGTATTTCTTTCGGCAGTCATTACACTGGTTACCATAGTAGGAACCCTTATGTATGTAATAGAGGGAGATGAACACGGTTTTAACAGCATTCCGGAGAGTATTTACTGGGCTATCGTTACCATCACCACGGTCGGATATGGCGATGTCTCCCCTGCCACCCCTCTGGGCCGGCTTATTGCTTCGATGCTTATGATAATAGGCTATGGCATTATCGCTGTACCCACCGGGATCGTTTCAGTGGAGATGGCTAAAGCAACGGCAGCCTCTCTTGAGCCATGTCCAAGCTGCGGCAAACCTACCGATAAGACAACGGCAAACTACTGCAGTCATTGCGGAAAGAAATTAAAGACAGAGTAAACTAAACCGGGAAGCAGCAAGCGAAAAGCAATTGCCTGTTTGTGCAGAGGAGTATCCCTTTAAACAGATTTGCGAACCAGCATCCTTCCGAACGCTGTTCGCAAACCTGAGATTATAATCTACATCAGTTTTTTGTACCTGATCCTTTTCGGGCCGGTATCACCAAGACGTTTCTTTTTGTTTTCTTCGTATTCGGTGTAGTTGCCTTCGAAAAAGTAAACCTGAGACTCTCCTTCAAAGGCCAGGATATGGGTACAAATCCTGTCGAGGAACCAGCGGTCGTGTGAGATAATTACGGCGCAACCGGCAAAATTTTCGAGTCCCTCTTCCAAAGCCCGTAATGTGTTAACGTCGATATCGTTGGTAGGTTCATCGAGCAGGAGCACGTTAGAGTCCTTTTTCAGAGTGATAGCCAGGTGAACCCTGTTACGCTCTCCCCCGGAAAGCACCGAGATCTTCTTTTGCTGATCGGCACCATTGAAGTTAAACTTCGACACATAGGCCCTGGAATTTACAGGACGATTACCCAGCAGGATGGTTTCCTGGCCGTCGGTGATATTTTCCCAGACAGACTTTTCCGGATTGAGATCACTATGAAGCTGGTCGACATATCCCAGAACCACTGTTTCCCCAACATGAAAAGTTCCGGTATCAGGAACTTCCTGTCCGGTTATCAGCCGGAACAAGGTGGTTTTTCCAGCCCCGTTAGGCCCGATTATCCCGACTATTCCAGCCCTCGGAAGGGAGAAACTAAGGTTTTCAAAGAGGATCTTATCTCCATAAGCCTTGCTTACATTCTGGGCTTCGATCACCACATTTCCGAGCCTTGGTCCCGGCGGAATAAACAATTCAAGTTTATCTTCCCTCTCCTTCGATTCTTCGGATGCAAGTTTTTCATAGTTTGCCAGACGGGCTTTCGATTTTGCGTGCCGCGCTTTTGGAGCCATGCGCACCCATTCAAGTTCCCGTTCAAGGGTCTTCTGCCGTTTGCTTTCGGACTTTTCTTCCTGAGCGAGGCGTTTCGACTTCTGATCGAGCCATGAA
>JBQGEO010000750.1:0-1643 GCA_052039655.1 Pararcticibacter sp. | reverse complement strand
CACAAAAAAAGAAGATATCAGATACCGCACAGGCCCGGTATAACTATTCAGAGCTATTTCTTCACGCGGGAGGAAGCCCTGGGGAACACTGTGGGTAAATACATAGCCAGCTATTGAAACAGATATAACAGAAAAGATAATACCGAAAATTAAATTGGCACGATTGCTGCCAAAGAGGTTCGTCCTTCTGCTAAAAATTTGAATTAACCACCCCAGGATGATCGCAATACTAATTGACAGGGTTTGCCCCAAGCATTGAATTACATTTTCAATACGCGGATCGCCCGCCCGCATCAGCAAGACACCGCCCGCTAAAATCAGGATTAAAATAAAACACCATTTCCAGTAATACGGTCCGCGCATGCACAAAAGTAAATAACCAGGGTTGCTTTTCTTATATTCGCCGGCATAAAACCATAGGGTTCATGACGAAAAACACTAAAACACTATTTTTTTTAATAACTCTGTTCATCAATGGTCTGTGCTTTGCTCAAACTGAAAACAACGTTTTAAGTATCGGAAAATCAGATCTCTTCCATTCCGAGGTCTTAAAAGAAGACCGTATCATCAATATCTACTTTCCTGAAGACTACAAATTAAATGACACCATCGCTTACCCGGTTATTTATGTGCTTGACGGGGGAATGGAGGAAGACTTTATGCATATTACGGGGATTGTTCATTTTGACACACAACCCTGGATCGCAAGATTTCCCCGTTCTATTGTTGTCGGGATCGGCGGAAATATAAGACGGCGCGATTTTACATTTGCCGTAAACAACACAGACTTTATTGAGAAGGAAGGTTTTCAGAAATCCAGTTTTCCGCAGTACGGTGGATCTGAAAAATACATCCGTTTCCTCGAAAAAGAGCTGCAGCCTTACATTGAAAAAAACTACAGCAAAAGCAAAACCAGAACCCTTATCGGAGAATCGCTGGCAGGACTTTTAAGCACGGAAATCCTGCTGAAACGACCTGAATTGTTCACCCATTACATTATCATCAGTCCAAGCCTCTGGTGGGGAGAACAGTCCTTGTTGAAAAACGCCGCACAACTTCTGAACACTAATTTGAAGCAGAAAGTAAGAGTTTATATCGGTGTTCCGAACAAAGATGAGGACAAGAAAATGTTCGCAGAGAATGAAATGCTTTATCAGATAGTCAGCAAGAACAATAATGTCCATGCAAGTTTCGATTATATGCCAGAGGAACTGCATTCAACCGTGATTCATCAGGCTGTATATAATGCATTTAAAAAGCTTTACCCGAAAACTATATCTTCAAAATAAGTAAACTTAAAGAATCCTTACAAGCGAAACCAACCCGGGGACTTATCAATTTTTTCCATAAACCGACAGTACCGGTCTGCTCCCACTACTAGCCTTCCGGTACCGGCTACGGACTTTAAATCCCGAACAAATCAAGCCAGACATCCGCCCTGAACTTTTGACTAATTGATAAAATTAGTCAATTTACACAATGATGACTCTTCGCACTTTTTTATTGCATTATTTTGCTTCGTGTTCGAACACAAACAATATCGTTTACTAATTGCCAGCCGGTTTTCAGGCAGGCCCTAAAATTTAAAAAAATGAAAAAGGTTATAATAAAAGTAAGTTCATTAGCATTTCTATTAGCAGGTC
>JBQGEO010000749.1:0-1523 GCA_052039655.1 Pararcticibacter sp. | reverse complement strand
GGAGGAATAGCAGGCCCTGCCATACAGGGATTAATATCCACACAGATTCCGGCCAATGAGCAGGGAGAGCTCCAGGGCGGTTTAACAAGTCTGATGAGCGCAACATCCATCATAGGGCCTCCGTTAATGACAAATACATTCGCATACTTTACAGGCCCGGGCGCTCCTTTCAGGTTTCCGGGTGCTCCGTTCCTGCTGGGATCTCTTCTGATGATCATAAGCGCGCTTCTGGCAGTCAGAAACTTCAGAAGGAAAGCCAGAACTGTGGTTCAGCCTTCAGGCGATTAACAAGCTAATTTGAGAGCGGGATACCCCTGCTCTCTTTATACTCTTTAAGCGTTCTGAATACCTGGTACGGAAAATTGTACGGGAATTTACAGGCGCCTTTTTCCAAAGGTTTTTTGTAAGTATCCGTCAACGTATAAGTTGAATCCTGTACTTTGAAAGAACCATCATAATATTTAACCATATTTTCCATGGCAGCCCCTCTTGTACACCCGTTATTCAGGAAATTATTGATCCTCTGAAAGGAATACAGCGTTCCTGTCGTATCAAAATAGCTCTTATAAGCAATAAACCAGTCGCTGGTTTCGCTGAACGGCATCTCCGCAATATATAATACCCGGCCCTTCGCATCGCGAAGAAGATTATAAGTCGTTTCAATATCCCTGGGATAACGCTTATTCTCTACCTTCAATGGCTCCTTCGCCCCTTTTACTTTAGCATATACTTCGAGAGATTTATCTGTAATAAGAAGATCCGTTTTATTCTTTTGTTTTTTCAATGCCGCAACAGCGTCATCAGCACTTCCACCACTTCCGGAATGGCCACAGCCCGAAGAAAGGAAAAACGCGGTTAGTAAAGAGGTTATATACAGGCCTTTCATATTTTAAGGATTAAACGGTTGAAATTACACTTTTTCTTCAATATGCACATAAGTATACTATCTTCCTGCCAATCAAAGCAGATGGGGGTGAGTTAGTTATGAGTTATGAGTTATGGGTGATGAGCTTTAAGTAGTAAGTTATAAGGGGCTTGAGGGGCAGATACCGGCTCGTTATTTAACAATAACAAACGAATAAGATTACATATCTACGGCCTGTATGGTAGAATAAAAGACGGGGATTTTTTTGTGTCAGACTGGCGGCGGAACAGACTGGCATCTTCCAGGCCGGGCTTAAATCCTCGCCAACCCAGACCCAGATCATCCCTTAATCATCGCCCGGTTACATTATAAATGTTGCCGCTCATCTCCCTCTTATATGCCGCATAGAGGCCGCCTTTCTTTTAAAAAAGGCGGCTTCTGTATGGTACTTAGCCTGCGAATCCCCAGCTTTATTCAGAATTTATCTAAATAACAATCAACACTTGATCCCTGCCTATGAATATCCCAACTTTACTATCAAAGCCGGCAGCACCGGCGCCCCTGACCCTCCAGGAACCTCCATCTGAGATCGTTATCCTCCCGGGCCTCCGACGCTTCTGCAGCCACTAAAGACAAACAATATGGCAATTTTAGAAAG
>JBQGEO010000748.1:0-1929 GCA_052039655.1 Pararcticibacter sp. | reverse complement strand
GGTCCTGTTAGATTTCATTTAAGAAATCAGGCAAAAACCTCCGTTTCTGTACCTGGAATTCGCAATAAATGATATTTTAATATTGTGACTAAAATCACTTATTTGACTTTATTGGATGTCAGGGGCCTGTTTTGCGAAATTTTGTTCTTTTTTTCCTGTCTTTCGCAGGATTATGTTAGTTGAAGGCAGAAGATATGTTGGTTAGTTTCCACCCTTTTTTCGTTTGCGCAATAGTCACATAATTGGTACGTGCAAAAGTGTCGTAGGTAAAGACCACTTTGTAAATCGCCTGTGATGTATTCTGTTCAACCAGTGAATATTTTACGTCACAATTTTGCCGCAGGTTTTCAGAAGCTTTCAATTGGTCAAGCATCTCACTCCGGTTAAAGTTCATGATTTTTTCTCCGTGTGTAACCGTGTATTTAACATCAGAGTCCAGTACCTCAGCCAAAGGTTTTACTTTGCCAAGAGAGATCGCATCCACATAGGTTTTGATGGCATAATCCATGGTAAGTTTCAAGTCTTTTGCCGATTCATCTTTCACAAATGAGCTTAAAGAGAATACCAGGCAGATTGCTGCGGTTAAAGAAGCTAACTTTTTCATAGTCGTAATTTCTGGATTGTTTATATCCAATAGACGACGATGAAAATCAACTGTTACAGGATATCGCTGATTTTAACGATTATTAACGGGATTTTAACATTCAGAACTTAGGGCTAAACATCACTGTCTTTTTTCAAAATAGATACTCAATTGCTCTTCAACCAGTTCACCCATGCTCCGGCACTTGTAGAATGATTCACGGCGGTGATGTTCTGCCAGTTCTGCTGCCAGCCGTCTGACTTTCGCTTCGGGAGATATTTCCTGTATCTTCATCACTTCAAGGAGGTCCCGGAGACGATAATGCACAAGGCGCATCCTGTTATAGATCAAGCTTCTTTCTTCCTCCTGGTATTGCCGCATGGTGGCCTTGTCCATATGTTTCATGCCGAGCATGACCAGTTTATTGTTTTCTTTGAAAAAATGGGGGAGGTAAAAGTTTTTCCTGCCTTCATACGATTGCTGGTCAAAGTCGATGGCCCGCATCCTGTATTGGTTCCCTTCAATATCAGGAGTTATATGCACCACATAATTATAGGATCGCATGTCGCCCAGCAGCCTGATAAAACAGCGCTCATTAAACTTGACGAACTCTTTACAGATACGGATCTGATTAAACTTTGAGGTATTTATCCGCTGCTTAATAAAGATATCACCCGGCAATCCGGATATATGCTCTTCAATAAGAGTTGTTCCATCTGTCAGGTAGGTGATCCGGTTGGGCGATAATATATGTTCGAGCTCCAGTCCATATACCCTGGAAGCATCAGCTATTTTTACATAGATATAATCATAATTGTCATTAAACCGGTTTATGACCCTTATTCTGAATGGTTTTGAATTTCCAAAGGTGCAATAGTCAATCTGAGCGATGGTTAGATTTTCTGCTACCTGAACATCCCCGTCAGCACACATCAATACATAGATGTTTACCAGGGCCGGAAAGAGTTCGTTCATTTCGTGCTCAGAATAGTACACGGTTTGCCATAAAGTGTCACTCCCGCTTTTGTCTAAAAGGGGGATGCTCATCTGGAACCGAAGGAGATCAGAATATTGAACCGGCAGTTTTATTTGTCTGTTATACTTTACCAGGTAATCTTTTAACGGATCAATGATCGGGTAAAAGAACTTTTTTCTTGATGGGACATCCTTTCTAGTTTCGTATTCAGCCATGTAATAAAATGTTTTGTAAAGTATCTGTATTATGAATGCTTGTCAGGGCCGGCAGTTTACCGGTGCCAGACTATGCAAAAGAACAGGCCGGTAGCGGCATATCAGCGAAGCTATTTTAAAACAACTTCTGTGGCTCCGTAGCCGAATCTTTCTTT
>JBQGEO010000747.1:0-2184 GCA_052039655.1 Pararcticibacter sp. | reverse complement strand
CGATCCGTGCTATTTGCGTAATACTGACCTTTCTTTCTATTAGATCAAGCAGTTTTTTTTTCTCATCCAAATTCTTCAAACAAAACAGGGCGGAATATTCATACCAATCCCATACGGAAGCGAGAGAGCCTCTACCAATGGATATATATGCATTTTTGACCTTTACGAACAACCGCATGTATCCATCCTTTACCAGCAGCACGTCTTCTGTTAGTATTTCCAATAAATCGTAGTAATTATCCGGAAAGTAATTCAATCTATACCCTTCAAAGTAAACGTTTGGGCATAGAGATATGATGGGCTTAAGAAACCTATCCCATTTTCGATCCTTGATATCGAGCCTGTTTTCATAATCCTTTATCGATATGTAGTCTTCCCTATAAACGACTAGCTCCAAACTACTCATAGTTATTAAAATGGTTTTTTGTATTTAAAAAATAATACGGGAGCATACCAGGGGTATTGCTTTGAGCTACCGTATGTTGTGCTTCCAACATTGAACCTAAAGGTGGAATGCCTTCAACCCACGAAACGCTGCTTGTGTCTCTTGCCCTATAAAGTCGTTACAGATCTGCCGTCAGGATCAATAAAAACGATTGGATTATTGACTGTATAGTTATATGGTGTTAGCTCATGGTATTTCTCCGCCAGCGGATCTAGCACCATCCACCTCCCGATCACCGGATCATAAAACCTCGCCCCATAATCATACGCCCCCATCCAAGCTCCTTCTGGAGCTCCTTGCCATTGCAAACTTGATCATGCGGGATTGGCCAGAATCTCCAATATTACTGCCCATCTCTTAATTTAGTTAGTTCTGCTCTTACTTTTTTAGCTCATTGTCTTGCTTAGAGTAAATCATCTTACCCTCCTGTATCGGACTGTCACTGAAAAGAGATTTACCCCAACTAATAGCAGTCGAAATCCCAGCAGCTATATTATCTCGTGCTTCTAAATAGAAATTTTCAACAAGAGATATCCATTCCCGTCACCTCCTTCATCAGGCCACCTACCATCCGGATCGGTAAATCTAACCGGATTATTAAAACCATAAATATAAAGGGACAGACTTGGGTCATTCTCTGCGCTTGGATCTACAGTTGTCCAACGGCCCGTTTGAGCGTCATAAAACCGTGCTCCGTAATCCAGCAGGTCAAACCCCTCCTGTAATTCCCTCGTTATAAAGATAGTTCGTTTTGTTGGAACTTAACATGCCCCGCACCTTATTTAACCCAAAAGGATAATAATCCTCCCGTTGAAGCACTTCCAGCTGTCCCGTTGTGGGGTTCCGGTAAAAAGCCACCCGCGTGTTGTCCAGGTGGTCCTTCACCCAGTACTCATAGCTGTAGCTATTGCCCGAGCGCCGCAGCTGCCCTTCCTCGGTCAGTATTACCTTCAGGTCGTTGTTCTCATACCGGGTACCGCCCACGTAGTCCGTAGTGGTCCCCATCTTGCTGTTATAACTGCGGAGCTTCTCCCCGCCTGCGGTATAGCTGTAGCTCAGCAGGGTGCCCGGGGCGGAGCTTACCTCTGGGGGGAGGTTCAGGTGGTTATAGCTGATGATAACGCTGTACACTTTCTAAGTGTCTTTTTATATGCTTTAATAATGTGGCTTTAGTCAAATTACTTCGTTCAAAAGAAGACACTATTTTAATATTTTTTATTAATCGCATAAACGCCTCTTCACCTAAATACCCTGTTAAGGCAATATCAATGGCAGTATTAACAGTATTACTATCACCATCAACGCTATTAATCTTTATATCTATATCAAAAGTCCCGTCCTCAAAGGCATATAAAATATATTCCCAATTACTGCTATCTACTAAAATTTCCTTCCCCATTTGATTCTTCATCTTCCATTTTCCTTGCCAATCACTTTTTGGCGGTTTCGAAGACATAAAATGCCAACCAGCGCATTGAGGGGCGTTTTTAACAAATTCAAGAGTAAATTCTAACTTACCGGCATCCGAGTTGGGAGAAATTGCGAAATAATATGTATTATCCTCCCAAGGACCTATTTCCCAATCAAAAAGGCCAAACTTACTTAGACGATTATCTATTTGACTTATCAAATCTGCTCTTGTTGGTTCAAGTAATAACTTCTTCGAAATCGACTTAAACCAATTCCAAAATTCTATTACATTGCCTAAATCTATGTTTTTCAAAATGATTAATTTAACT
>JBQGEO010000746.1:0-3057 GCA_052039655.1 Pararcticibacter sp. | reverse complement strand
TCCTGATTTCCTTCGCCCTGCTGGCATTTATTGCTCTTAACAAAGACGCAAAAGCGTTTTTAATCAGGGGCCTGATCAGCACAGGTATTTTAAATTCAGACTTCGGTCCTTCAGCCGGCAAAACTGAAGAGGTTTCTACTGCCTCCTCCCTGCTTCTGAGCGCACCTTCAGGCAATACGGTCGATCTCAAAGAACTTAGGGGTAAAGTGGTCTTCCTAAACTTCTGGGCAACCTGGTGTCCGCCCTGCATAGCAGAAATGCCATCAATCAACACCTTGCGGGAGCGATTCAGAAAGGATGAAAACGTTGTATTTCTCCTTGTTGACGTAGACGGCAATTATGACCGGTCGAAAAAATTTATGGATAACCATCAATACGATCTGCCGGTTTATGTTCCGCAAAGCGACATCCCGGGTCAATTGCTGACGGGAGCAATCCCCACAACGATCATTATTGATAAAACCGGAAAAATAGTATTGCGGCATGAAGGAGCCGCGGACTATTCTTCCCCTGAAGCTGTCGGGCTGCTGGAAAAACTAAGCAAAGAAAACTAAGCCATCCAGGCTTAGTTCCTCTTCTCTGCAAAACTATTGACAATACTGTTGTGCAATGTCTTCGCACTCCAGTAACCGCTCGCAATAATACGTCTGATCGTGAACAGAGGATCTGCATCATCCCGCTTGGTAGCTAGTATATAGGCAGACTTGAAGCCCCGATTTTTCAGCTCAGGAATTGCTTCTTTGTTCCATAGCCCGAAAGGATAGGCAAAGTGTTCAATCTTCTTTCCTGTTATTTCCTCCAGGGTTTTAGTTGGTTTCTCAATCTGGATAAGCCAGTCATCTCCACGGTATTTTTTTACATTATGATGGTCCCAGGTATGGCTTCCGATCGTGTTCCCCTCATCCGATAATTGTTTCACCTGGTCACGGCTCATATAGTTTGGCCTTCCGAGTGAAACGGTCATAATGAAATACGCTGCTTTAAAGCCATACTTTTTCAACTCTGGATTGGCTATCGCGAACTGATTCAACTCGGTATCATCAAAAGTGATCATAACAGGCTTAGAAGGTAAAGGATCGCCATATACCAGGTAATTATATACCTGGTCAGGAAGTACAGTATGGTATCCGCTATCTGCCAGCATTTTGATGTGATCCTTAAATGTAGAGACAGGAATAATATAGTCTTTGGCTGTTTTGGAATCAGATGCCCGCCAATCCCGGATCTGATGGTAACAGAGAACGGGCACCTGCTTACGGTTTAATATTGTTGCTGCATCAGCAGGCTTCCGGTTTTTAGGGGAAGACGGTATAACAGGTGCAGAAGAATCGGCAAGAGCGGTATCTGCGCCGGATTTAGTATTGTCAGCGTTTGAATGGCTTCCTTTTTGATTGCAGGACAGCAGGCTAAGGCACAGACCGAAAAGAATAAGATAATTGTATACCCGAAATAGCATAATGAATCAATAAAGCCGCAAAATAAAAG
The DNA here is from genome assembly GCA_052039655.1 of Pararcticibacter sp. GTDB lineage: Bacteria > Bacteroidota > Bacteroidia > Sphingobacteriales > Sphingobacteriaceae > Arcticibacter. The sequence goes on along the minus strand of JBQGEO010000746.1, from coordinate 1,572 downwards.
AAAGTCCTGCTTAAAGCAATAAATCTTTGAACTGATTTTTCGCAGTACCCCTAACGAGGTGCTGCCGGTTTAATCTTTTGCTTCCCGCTGTTTTCTCTTTTCCCGTAGATCAAGATAAAGCGACTGGGGGATCAGTGTTGCGCCCGCACCGATTCCCTCGGTATAATCAATAGGATCTGTGATCTCTTCTGTTCCTTTTAGCCACGCAGTGGTCCTGACTCCGGGTTTATCTCCCGAGGTGCCGATAACATAGCCGTATCGCCCCTGCTGCGTTTGCACACTATACTCCTGTGTGCCGTTACTCACTAGGTTCCAGTATACACTATGGGCAGCTGTAAGGCCATGAATCGTTGCCCCTCCCCATCTGCGCCAACCGACTGCAAAAAAGCTATTTTCGACAGTGCATTGATCGAAGAGATTGGAATGACTAAAGTGCATGTGATGATCGCTGCCGCTGCCGCTTGTTTTTTCGCTTCCGCTTAGGCCGGTCTGCCGGCCGGTATCTTTATCTATACAGCGGAAGAACACATTGCCGGAGGCATTCATTCCCGATAATACAAAGCCATGCCGCATCGCCTCCGCCCGGCAATCTTCTACCAGATTTTCATTACCCATGATCCGGTACATATAGCCGTTTCCCCCACCCCCTCCAAACTGAGGCTTCCTGAAATCACACGCGAGGATACTTACATTGGCTGTTTGAGAGAGCTTTATACCATTAGACAGAAGATGAGCCCCGGAAAGATTCCCCGGGGGACAGTAGGAAGCCACCTTCCTGATCCATCCATTGTACACCCCTTCCAATGCAACAGCCCAGGAATCGTGACTTTCATAGGAAGGATTTTCCCGTTTTGTAAAGGAGTCCTCGCCCCAGTCTCCTTCCTGAAAGCTTTGAACGTTACCAAAAGAAAGGTCCTCAATTCCGACTTCCGAAAGAACCGGAAGAGCTTTATATACACAGGAATTCTGTGCTGTTTTAAGAGCGTAACGGGTGGGGATATCAATCGTGAGAGTATTCTCTTTATTGTCTGCTGAGACGACCTTTCGAAAGTAAATCAACCCGCCCAGGTTGTCCCCCATTCCCTTCCAGTACGGTAACATCCGGTGATCTGCAACCCAGTCATCGTTAATAAAGTTCCTGATAATGATCAGGTCACCCGGCTTGTAATCTTTTGCAGAACCAACCGGGATGGATGTAACCGGAGACATCAGGTCTTTTGAGATCCGCTGAATGGCCCCGCCTTCAGTACGCCAGGATGAACCGGACGAAACCAACAGAATTGCTTTGCCTCTCATCCGGGCAGAGACATTAAAGATCCGGGTGCGCTCCTTTCCCGCTCCGCGCAGGATAATATCGGAATGCGAAATAAGCAGGCAATATTTTTTATCTTCTTGCGGACTGACTTTATAGGTTCCCTGGGGAAGAAACACGACAGCACCGCCTTTTACACTGGCGGCATCATCGATTGCCTTCTGAAGAATAAGGGACACATCCTGTCTACCGGAACTGTCAGCATAATACGGTGCCGCTGTGACGTCCAGTATCGTTGAAAAGCCTGAAGGAATTTTCTT
>JBQGEO010000745.1:0-6451 GCA_052039655.1 Pararcticibacter sp. | reverse complement strand
GAATCCAAAAAATCCGGATAAGAATGTCAACAGCAAAGTTTCGGCTGAACCACGTACAAGCATCCACATCAATGGTTAAGACATAACCCATCACCTCCGATTGAATGTTATTGCTTTTGTAGTATTCTATATCTTGCTGTACATTTTCCTGTGTGCCTTTCACCAGGATCAGAATAACTCCGAATTTTATCCCCTGGGCATAATCCATATTGGCCGCCACGATCTCATTATCTACTTCAAATAGCCTGCTGGTTTCCGAAAACACGGTTCCGGCATTTAACTTACCGGTAAACCTAAGCTTTACTAATGGATAATTTGTGCCGTTCGCACTCTCTGTTAATACCTGTTCAAGTTCAAAAGGAACAGCTACATCATGAGAAGATGTGATAAATTCTCTTGTAACAGGGGAAGATGGGTTCGAGAAAACATCACCAACACGTCCTTTCTCAATCAATTTACCACCGCTAATAACCGCCACTTCGTCGCAGATAGCTTTGATGACATCCATCTCATGGGTAATAAGGAGGATTGTTATACCGAATTTCCGGTTAATGTTTTTCAGTAGCGAAAGAATGGAACTGGTAGTTGCCGGATCCAGGGCGCTGGTAGCTTCGTCACACAATAAGATCTTGGGTTTTGCGGCAAGAGCCCTGGCGATGGCTACCCTCTGTTTTTGGCCACCGGAAAGATTGGAGGGAAAATCATTCCTCTTCTCTTCAAGTCCAACCAGGGCCAGGAGTTCGTCAACCCGGGTTTTAATTTGGCCGACTGGTGTTTTGTCCAGTTCAAGCGGCAGGGCAATATTTTCGTATACAGTTCGGGATGAAAGCAAATTAAAATGCTGGAAAATCATACCCATTTCCCGTCTCGAACGGGCAAGTTCGGATGATGAAAGGTCCGGCAGATTTTTACCGTCCACTATCACCTTTCCGCTTCCGGGACGTTCCAGGAGGTTTACACACCTGATGAGTGTACTTTTTCCCGCTCCCGAGGCACCAATAACCCCGAAGATATTGCCTTTACCGACGGTAAATGACACATTATCAAGGGCATTTACACTGCCATTTTTCTTATGAAATGTTTTACTTACTTGTTGCAGTTCAATCATTAAAGAGCTTTATACAGGAGCGATAAACTTCGATGCCTCCTGGATGCTACTGCAAAAATAGGAATGATTTTAAATAGTCTATTACTTAGGTAGTCTAATTTTCGTCAAAAAACAACATGATACGTCTCGCTGGACCAGTAATTTTAGCCCTCTGCTTCTTTGATGTCATTTGCAAATTCAACAAGAACAAAGCCCCTTAAGTTGCTGATATCAATTTTTTTTGTCAGCAAAAAATTTTTAGCATTCATATACCCTTCCAGGGAATAAGAAAAGAATGGTAGAACAGTTGCCATATTATTATCAATTTATTTAAGTGTTTTTACGCTTAATAAATGTCAGGGGTTACAACAATTTATTCAAAGGCTATTATTCTCCGGACACTGCCGGAGGCAATCTGGCTTTCAGGATTCGGGAAAGGACATGTGTGATCCGGCCACCGGTATACGAAGCCCCGGGGGAACTGCTTCGTATACCTGATAGTGCGATCCGGACTATTTCATTTAATAACTTGTAGGGGTCTGGTGTATGGGGATACCCGCCTGACTTCCCCTTAGCTTGTCAGCGAAAAATTTCATATAGAAACCGCCTACGACACTTCTCGCCTTAAAGTTTTCACGTATGCCGGTATTTGAATCGTAGAAATCGTTCAGGGGAACACGTGATTCAGTTTGGATGGCGTGGCTGTACACGGGTTTTACCAGAGCCTCAAACTCTTCCCGGTTAGGAGCAAAGGTTGCGGTCCATAAAATCCAGTCATTTTTTGTGTAAGCCTTTCTGCTGTCAAGGGGTAAACCGAACCTGTTCTGTTTCTTCAGATAATAAGCAATCTCTGTATCGTAGATTTTCTGAGGAAATAAGTTTAACCCTAAAACCTTATCCCAAACCAGGTTATACTTTTGGCTCCATGTGTTCTTATCATCAAAAGTTAAAGCATAATGATCACCGGCGTCAGCCATTTCCATCCATTTCGGTACCATGCTTTCAGCTATCTGCCGGTATTTCTTTGCGGTTTCTTTTTCACCCAGGGTTTCAGCTATTTGAGCATAGCAGGCTATTCCAACAATTGCTTTTACAGATAAATTGGCATTTCTCGCCAGGTGACCGGCAAAATCGTCTGTACACAACTGTTTTTTGGGATCCAATCCCTCCTTTGTCAGGTAATCTGCCCAGGTAGTCAGGGTTTTCCAATGCTTCTTTGCATAATTAGCGTTACCCTGTGCTTTCGCAATTGCAGCCGTAAGAATGATCATATTACCAGATTCTTCTACAGGCATTGGTTCACCATAAGTCTGTCCGTTAGCCAGGGGATAGGTACCCAGGTCATGCGCTGCCCATGGGTGCGGGTACCTGCCGCTTTCACTAAAATAGAAAATGCCGTTCAGCATTCCTTGCAGTAAAGAGGGATTATAGATCAGATAAAGCGGAGCAGAAGGGTAGGTTACATCGACTGTATTAATGAACCCACCACTGTTATTTTCTTTGGATAACCATAAAATTTCCTGCTCGGGGCTTTTCACCAGGGTATGAGCTGCTATACTCTGACGGTAGGCAAGCACACATAAATGTGCGTATTCTTTCCCGCCCGACTTCAGGGCCTCGGAGTATACTGCTTTGTTGAAAGCATCGCATTTCTTCATCACCTCTCCGTATTGAGTAGCAGCATCAGTTAGCTGACCTTCAATTGTTTCCTTGCCTGATGTATTCCACCAGGGCCTTAGGTTCCTTTTAAAATACTGGATGGAATAGATCTCGTCATAGCCCAGTTCAATAAAGCGTTCTACGGATGTCTGTCCGACTGTTCCAAACGGAATAACGGTATTCAAAGCCAGTGATCTGCCGCGTGAAGCAGTAGAAGCCGCTATCCCTTTTCTGAATGCATCGGCAGCATTTTTATTACTGGTAATGAATTGCACCGCGTTGCTCGTCTTTGGAGCAGCTACATAGAAATATCCCCAGTCTATGCGCATGTCATCAGCACCTTTTTCCAGTACAGGTTGTTCCACCGTTCCTGTTTTTAAAACAGACAATTTTGCAGTCGAATATTTCTGTGCCGTTACTTCCTGTGAAGGTTTGTATACTGCAATATTAGATGAAGCACTCAGGAAGACCTTCACGGAATGAGTCTTTTTATCATTAGCTTTAACTGCGTAGGTGATATAAGAAACCGGCCTTGAAAGCAGGCCGAGATCGTTCATGAGCAGGGGAGACGTAAATGTCAGTTTCAGATCTACCTTACCGCATGTAAAATCATAAACGGTCTGTGTTGCAGTTACCTCTACGTTTTTTTGCTTTGCCAGCTGGATTCCGGCGCCGTTGCTCTTTTGTTTATCTACAAGGCCAAAGTCAAGGAACCTGCCCCCCGCAGTATTTGCCAGGTGGATAGCGATCACATTCTGACCGTTCTTTAAGTCACTTTTATTAATCGGATAATACTGAAAAGTACTGGTCCACCCTTCTTTCTCATATACCCTTTTGCCATTCAGGTACACCTCGATGTTATCATCATGGTTCATTTTCAGCAACAGTTCGTTGATCCCTGCGGTGTTAGCAATATTGAATGACCGCCTTACCCAGATATCATTAGATTTCCAGAGAGTCTTTACCTGTTTTTCATCATCTCCGATGGGTGTACCTCCCGTTTTCCAGCCCTCGGCTGCATAAGTATTTGACGTCCATTCGCCTGATGGAGCAGATTCTGTATACTTTACTGTATAAGATGCTTCATCTGAAGTGCTCAGTACCGTTTTGTAATTAGGCTCTTCTTTCCCCAGAAAACGATAAATACCACCGTCTACCTGGATCAGGCCCAGAAGTGAGTGGTCTGCACCTGTCCAGTGTGTAGTAGTCGAAGAATGTAGTTCATCTGTGTTAGACCAGATGCTGAAATTAGGATTGTGTGTGATCAGCGGATAGGATGGAGCCTTTCTGTCCTGAGCCTGGCTGTTTAGGAATCCAAAAAAGAAAGTCAGCAAGTACAGAAATTTTAATTTGTCGAATTTGTTCATCTTTAGTGTGTTTGATTAAACATGTTCATTTACTCTTGGTTATTCGACGGTAAAATTAAGCCCTTAGCGATTATCGGATTTGAGATTTTGTATCAAGTTTTAGCTTATCCGTCTCAATCTTTTGCAAAAACAGGACGTTTGGGCGAAAAGCGTAAAAAATAACTTTTGCTTATTCATTTTAGACCTTATTAGTATCAGTACGTCCCCGTCACTGGATGGCAGCGAACAAAGACTCAGAGAATCAGAAGGCGGGTTTTCGTTGACAGCTGATCCAGGAAAATTATATAATACCTGAAAATTCATGGTTTTCGTGGATTGATCTGCCTTTGGTTCCGGGATAACTTTGTATGTACAAATACCGGTCATCGTCAACTATCTGTAAGTAATAAGGTGTAAACTCTTAATAAGTATTATTATGAAACAATTTAAAATATTCTGGAGTACAGGTCTTTTGTTTTCATTGTTTTTACTGGCCTGTTCAAAAGACCATGACGCAGGCGAAGGAGATCCAGGCAATGGTCAATATCCATCTTCTTTAACAGGAACAATTTACTACGACTGGGCTACGGAAGGTATTCTGCAGGTGCAGTTGCCTTCAGGAACTGGCGGTTCGTTTATCCCGGATAATACAAAGCTGAACAACTTTGATGTATCCCGTGATGGGAAATACCGCCTTACTTCGGTCAGTGCAAGCCGGGTAGGTAACAACGATGTGAGGTTTACGTTAAGTAATCTGAAAGATGGAAGTATTGTGCATGAATTTATCTACAATGCACCTGCTGGATATAATTATAGCAAAGGCTGGCTATCGCCTGATAACAGTCTTATCCTGGTGCGGTCAAACGATGAAGAAGATGGTATCACTATCCTGAAAGTTAATGGAGAATTTGTCACCCGCATCACCGATATAGGCGGAGAGCCGTTCAGCATGCACGATATGCAGATGTGGCTGCCCAACAACGAGATTCTGATGACGCATGGTAAAAACATTATCCGGTCTGCCCCTCCCTATAAAAACGGGACTTTGGTGAAGCAGATGGAGTATGAAGGCTGGGGTGATTTGACAGTCAATCAACAGGGTACCCAGCTCGCCCTTCGTATCGATAAGCATATCTATACCATGAACATCGATGGCAGCAACCTCAAACAAGTTACCACCAGTAATTTCCAGGAAGCAGCTCCGGCCTTCTCTCCTGATGGAAAATATCTGCTCGTGGGAGCGGATTACCGTCAGGCAGGAGTGTTTAGCTATGTGTGGGATCTTAAGATCATTCCGAACGATGGCAAACAGTACAATGTCGGGCCGGTTGAAGCCAATTCGCCCGAAGTGATTCCGGTTATTCTGAAGGGGAAGGACAAGGTAGAAATGGCCGGAGGCCAGGTTATGTGGAGATAATAATAAGAAAGTACATTATGAACAGCGTATTGAAAATGAGTTGCTTTGTTGCAGTAATCGCAATATTAGCATGCAGTAAGAGCGAAAAGAACGAGCCGTCTGATGGAAAAAGTGAGTTTATCTCTCTCTATAAGGACGAGCCATACATCGGAAAGGCAGATGCAAAAATGTATGTGGGAGGATACGATCCCCTACCTTCGATCGATGGAAACGGTACATTCAGTCTTGATAAAATAAAAGATGATAGTGTTATGATTATCATTGATGCTAATTTCGAAGGAGGCGATTCCTACAACTTCGCCATGCCCGGCAAACAGAAAGGTAAAGAATGGGCATTCAATGGCAACCTGGGTTCTTTCACTATTAATGACAAAGGTTCCATGACCGGTGAGGTTGCGGATGGAAAGAAACGCATACAATGGAAAGGGAATTTGTTTGACGATCGCCTCATGCTCGATGTTACTATCAAATACCTTATCTCCGAAGGTAACATTCCCGAAGAGTCTATTCTCAGGTCCTCACTTGATCTGAAAAGGAGGGGACATGGTACCGGGGGTATGGGCGGCGGCTGCGAAAAATTAGCCTGGGTCAATAAAACTGTATTTAACTGGGGATCAGGAACAATGGATTTAGCGCTGTTGCCGGTTTGTCAATAAAAAGGATTGAAACTTGTTGATATGAAAAATAGGGATTTCTAACCATTACTTCTTGTTGCATCCTGAGGCACATACCGATATGGAGGCAGGATGGAATAACGATTAGGTCGTGGCCGATTGCGATTAAGGGTCAAATGGTTTAAATTGCCCAAAAATAGTTTTTTTGTGGATGAAGCCGCTTCTGTTTTTTTGGTTCTTTCTGTTTATGTCTGCTGTACTTTTCGGGAAATAGAATGATCCCTTAATGCGGCACTCTGACATTCTGCTGTACAACATTAAAAAAGCT
>JBQGEO010000744.1:0-3151 GCA_052039655.1 Pararcticibacter sp. | reverse complement strand
AAAAAGAGAAGGCCGACAACGCAAGCGCAGTCAGCCCTCTTTCGGAAGCAAAGGCCGCTAAAAAGCGCTTACTTGCCGTTGACGGCTTCCTTCAGGCCCGCGCCGGCGCGGAACTTCGGGGTATCAGAATGGTTTCGGCATGTATGATCTCTATGTTCCTGCTATGAAGTATCGTACACGTCCCGAGTTTTTTAAGATCGGGTTCAGGCTGTACTTTAATAAGAGCGTAGAAATAGACGCTCCCCGTGTCAGAGGCTATGAGGGGCGGGAACGGAAATGGGACAACAGCTTTTCCGACTTTGTGAAGTCGAAGAAACGCTTTCAGCCGAAACTGGAAGATGAGATAAAGAAAGAGTTTGAGGAAGTTGTCAGGATCTGCCGGGAGAAGGCCATAAAGCTCTATTTTGTGTATTCACCGGAATACACAAAGATCCAGGAGTATTTTGTCAACCGGGACGAGGTGTTCAGCTACTTTCACCATGTTTCGGGGATAAACAATATTCCCTTCCTGGACTATTCGGATGACCCCATTTCGCGTGATACTGCTTATTTCTATAATTCCGAGCATTTGAACCGCACAGGCGCTGAAATGTTCACGAGGAAACTGGCGGCTGATATAAAAAGGTTAAACTGAGGTTTCCTGTTTAGAATCCGGCTTTGTTTTCTTCCGGCAATAAGAAGAAATTGCATTCCGGAGTTGTCTTGTCTTTGAGCGGGACGAGCGAATTGCTCTCCGCATCGAATATGTAAATACTGTATCCTTCTGTTTGAAAGAGCTCAAAGACCATTTGTCGTTTATCATTGTTCCAGAGTTCGCAATACACCATCGGATGGCATCTTCTTACTAAATTGATGGCTCCGGATAATACTTCATATTCGAAATTTTCTACATCTATCTTAATGGCGGATATCTCTTCTTCTGGATACAGGTCATCAAGTCTTTTTACCGGTACATCGTAGATGATGCCCTTTTCTGTGCTGCCTTCCACATACACTTTACTGAGCCCCTGTTGTCTTGCCTTACCTCTTAGTGGCATGATCATCCTGAGCTGTCCTGACTGGTTACCTAGAGCGATATTGAAGGTTGAAACATTACGGGTTTTGTGGAAAGATACTACTTTCTTCAGGGCGGCAAAATTTTCGGCAATAGGCTCGAAAGCGTGCACTTTCATTCTTTTATGAGTAAGTGCAATTGGAATGGCTGTGATACCGATATTTGCACCTACATCAAGTACAATGCCCTTGTTTCTTATCCGGTCAACAAAGAGGGAAAATCCAGGTTCGTACCTTCTTGACAAGGCCTTTCTTATTGTAAAAAGAGAGAAGAGGAACAGGTAATTTTTAAAACCCAGGATATTCTGAAGGAGAAATTTTATTTTATTCTTCATTCAATTCTTGCTTTATAGTTAATCTGCAAAAACCTGACCGGACTTTTCTGTTTATGTATTTCCTGCTGAAGGAGCCTTCTGTATTCATGCCGGGAAGAATATTTCACAATATGGGGTGATACTTCCTTTGGGTCTGAAACAGCCGCTGTTCCTACGCGATATTATTTGTATATTGATAGCGTTTACAAAATGGTATAATTTTCTCTTTGTTAGAATTAGTGGATACTCAATCTCATTTTAATAATGTCACGCTGTTAGTGACTCATTACAACAGGAGCAGTTCTCTGGAGCGCTTACTCAGAACGTTTCAGGAACTTAATTGTTCATTCGCAGATGTGGTTGTTTCAGACGATTGCAGCAAGCCTGAACATCTTGATGTGCTCAGGGAACTTAGCAGGATCTATCGTTTTAACCTGATAACAACCCCGGTTAACAAAGGCCTTGGAAATAATATAAACAAGGGACAGGATGCAGTAAAAACTCCTTACACCTTATATGTACAGGAAGATTTTGTACCCACACCGTTGTTTCCGGAAAAATTCAGGAGTGCTCTTCAGATTATGGAAGAGCGCCCCGACTTTGATATTATCCGTTTTTATTCGTATCTGAAATATCCTTACCTGAAGCCGTATAAAGACGGGTTTTCGGAGATGTACGTTAAGCCCTGGTTCGGCGATTACAGGAAAATTTATTTTTATAGCGATCATCCTCACTTGAGAAGAACTAGTTTCCTGGAGAAATTTGGCAGGTATGCCGAAGGGCGTAACGTCGATCGGACAGAATACAGGAAATGTATAAACTTCATTCAGAAGAGGGGAAAGGGCCTATTTTACGATAATTTTAAGGAACTTTTTATCCAGATGAACTCAGAAACAGAACCCAGTTCACTAATGAGAAGTAAGTGGACACGGAGTAATAGCTTTTTCATCAGGTTCTTACGTGACTCTTATCGTCAGATCAGATATAATTTTGACATCTTATTTGTAAAATATTAAAGCGTACAGGGGATTCGCAATTTAAGGAACGTTGTTTATGGTTAATATAGTGTATTTGGCCTACGGGAGGGAAGAAGAATACAGGAGGGCAGTATTTTCTGCGCTGAGCTTCCTGTTTTTTCATGGCAGCAGTGGACAGTTCCGATTGATCATCGCCACGGATAACCAGGAATATTTTGATCGGTTTTTAAAAGGCGCAGACGTAGAATATTTTTTGCTGAGCCAGTTTGACCTGACCGAAATGGTAGACGAAAGCGGCTATATTCACAGACGTAAGATTTGTGTTCTTGATAAAATCGCTCATGTTTATCCGGAGCGGGATATCTTCTACCTCGATTCTGATACTTTCTTTGTAAAGAACTCGCTGGATGTACTGAAAAAGCTTAATGCAGGCACCAGTATTATGCATGTTCGTGAATACAGCCTTGGCGAAGTGCAGCAGATTTATCAGAAATTTATGAGAGATAAGTTTGAAAATGCTCTCCAATATCCGGAAAAATTCCTGAAGCTGATCTCAAAAACTATTTTTGAAATAGAAGGAGAGAAAATGTCCTTCAACCTTACGCACCAGGTTTGGAATTCGGGGACTGTAGGTATTTCAAAAAGTAATCTTCATCTGTTAAAGGGGATTCTGTCATTAAGTGATACTTTTTTCCCCAGTACGGGTTGGTTTATAAGTGAGCAGATTGCATTTTCGCTGTTGTTGCAGGAAAAAACGCGCTTAGTGCCATTCAGTAACTACCTGGTTCATTACTACTGCTGCAAAGT
>JBQGEO010000743.1:0-9231 GCA_052039655.1 Pararcticibacter sp. | reverse complement strand
AGAAGCGGTTCAGTGTATACAGTTTGGTTGCAGGGGCTGGCTTCAGGCAGCGGACAAACGGCTTTGAGTTCTCATATACAAAATAATGCATACTCTTATTAAGGCACACAGCAGGCCCGGAATGTAATCGCTTTATCAGTCCGGGCCCGTTAATCTTCACAGCAGCAATGCATCGCAGGATATAGACATCCTGCCCTATCCTTGTAATTTTCCTGTGGGTTCCCGACCCCCCTTCCTGCAATCGGTCACAATAGCTCTTTCTCCCGGAAAATCCCTGATCCTAAAGGCTTCCAATACTGACGTCGTAACGGATCAATCATTTATATTTGAAAATTTAAACCGATTGCATAACTTGCACCTGTGATCAGAATGCCGATGGAAATTCCGGAGGCAGATACCGTTATAAACTCAAAAATCATTAGGTTATGCCCCTTGAGAAAACATGGAGATGGTTTGGCAGAAATGATAAAATAACATTAGCTGAATTAAAACAGATAGGCGTGCAGGGTATTGTAACAGCATTACATCACATTAAAGGTGGTGGTGTCTGGCCCGTAGACGAAATCCTTTCTGTAAAGAACGAAATTGAAAGCTATGGCATGCGCTGGAGCGTTGTAGAAAGCCTTCCCGTGTCTGAAGAAATTAAAACCAACAGCTCCCGCCGCGGCGAGATGATAGAAAACTACAAAGCATCTTTGAGAAACCTGGGTGAGTGTGGAATAGACACGGTTTGCTACAACTTCATGCCTGTGCTGGACTGGGCACGCACAGACTTACATTTCAGCAATGAGCGCGGGGCTGAATCGATGTTGTTCGACTATCCCACCTTTGCAGCCTTCGACATCTTCATCTTACAACGCAGGAATGCCCGCCAGGACTACCCCGCGGATATTATAGAACAGGCAGAAGTACTGGCTGGCAGGATGAGTGAATCTGACAAGAACACGCTTGCCTACAATATTATTGTCGTTACCCAGGGATTTATTAACGGAACTGTTGAAAATGCTGATAACTATAAAGAAATCTTTCTGAGCTACCTCGACAGATATGCAGATATCGACAGGGATACATTGCGGAAGCATCTCTCTCTTTTCCTTCATGATGTCATCCCTGTAGCAGAAGAGAACGGAATAAACATGTGCATCCATCCGGACGACCCGCCATTCCCCCTGCTCGGTTTACCACGGATAGCCAGTACGGCAGAAGATTTTGAATGGATCTTCGCTGAGTGCACTTCCCTTTCAAACGGACTGACATTCTGCAGCGGCTCGCTATCCGTGCGTGAGGATAACGATCTTACCGGCATTATTAAACGCTTCGCAGAACGCATTCACTTTGTACACCTTCGCAATATTACAAGGCTGGGCAACAGGAGCTTCTTTGAATCAGCACACCTCGAAGGCTGTGTAGATATGTACAGCGTACTGAAGTCGCTGCTGGAAGAACAGCACAGGAGAAGGAAGAGTGGAAGGTCTGATTTACGAATGCCGTTCAGGCCCGATCATGGATTAAAGATCCTGGATGATTTCAACAGACAAAGTAACCCGGGATATCCTCTTTCCGGCCGGATGAAGGGACTGGCTGAAATAACCGGACTTGAACTGGGGATTGAGAAGTCGATGCTTTAATAATTTACTTCACGGAGCATTATAAAAATTTGATATGAATTCAAAATTTGATATAAGCGGCAAGGTCGCTATTATTACCGGCGCCGGCGGTGTTTTGGGAGGCAGTATTGCCTCCAGCCTGATGAAAAGCGGTGTAAAGATCGTTGCAATGGACATCCGCCAGGAGAACCTGGACACCAGGATAGCAGAACTAAAGCAGATCCACGAAGACGTTATAGGCGTTGTGGGCAACGTACTCGATCTGGAGAACCTGAAACAGCTTGCCCGGGAAATCAAAGGTAAATGGGGCACGATTGATATTCTGGTAAACTGCGCTGGTGGCAACGTGCCCGGTGCCACTTTAGCTGAAAATCAAACAGTTTTTGACATGAAAATTGAAGACTGGGAAAAAGTTACCAATCTTAATATGAACGGAACTGTTTATCCATGTCTCGCTTTCGGAGAGATTATGGCAGAACAGGGAAGCGGAAGCATTATCAATATCTCTTCCATGGCTACCTATTCCGCCATCACTAGGGTTCCGGGATATTCTGTAGCAAAGACAGGGATAAACATCTTCACGCAATGGATGGCCACCGAAATGGCTCAAAAGTTCGGTGAAGGTGTCAGGGTAAACGCCATTGCCCCGGGCTTCTTCATCGGCGACCAGAACCGTGCTGTACTGATCAATCCTGATGGAAGCTACACCGAACGCAGCGTAAAAGTGCTTGCCAAGACTCCGATGAAGCGCTTCGGCGATATATCCGAACTGAACGGAGCGGTACATTTTCTCTGTTCGGATGCGGCAAGTTTCATAACAGGCGTCATCCTCCCCGTCGACGGAGGCTTCTCTGCCTTCAGCGGAGTCTGAGAGATTCGTTTAGAGTATAAAGTACAGGCTGGGTAGCTCTTTATCCGCTTGTACTCTTTAACGTTATTTAAGCTTTTCATTGTTCCGGTGCCGGTCTGCATCCCGGATGCTCTTCTTTTCGAGGTTCTTCTCCAGTGCATCAGTAAGATTGACCCCAGTTTGATTAGCAAGGCAAATCAACACAAAAAGCACATCAGCCATCTCATCAGCGAGGTCTATTTTCTTATCCGACTCCTTAAAAGATTGCTCGCCAAATCTCCTGGACATGATCCGGGCCACTTCCCCAACCTCTTCCATCAATATCGCCGTATTGGTAAGCTCGTTAAAATACCGGATGCCGGTTGTATTTATCCAATTGTCTACCAGTTCCTGGGCTTCCTCTATCGTCATAATAATATTTGATAAATCTTTTGTATTCGGTTTCAGAATAAAAATGGCGTCATACAGGCATCAGTTCACCAACCCGGCAGAAAGAAATTGCAGGTGCCTGGTTACCGCCTTCAGTTCCATGTAACTATAGTCCTCACCCATTGCCGCTTTCGCTTCTGATAGAGACGCCGGTTTCGCAGACTCCAGGTATTCAGTAATGGCGTCCAGTTTTTCTTTCGTTACAAACTGCTCAACAGAAATATCTCCGGTACCAATGAAATCAGTAAGATGTCCTTCTATAGTAGATACCGCAAATCCTCTTTCGGCAGCGATTTCTCTGACAGTCCTACCCTCCCTGAATAACCTGAGACTGACATCACGGGTGTTGACTTTAGGCTTTTGAGGCTGCTCTTCAGCGGAAAAAGCATCTTCCTCCGCTGGTGCCCCAATGCCTTCTTTCAGGCAGTAAGTGTTGATAATATCGAGCAGTTCCGGGCCATAGTGCTGTGTCTTCGTCTTCCCGATGCCCTTAGCCTTCTCCAGCTCTTTCATGGTACGGGGGAGTTTAGTCACCAGCTCTACCAGTGTTTTTTGCGGCAGGACAATATATCCCGGAACGTTATTCTCTGCAGCGAGCGCATTTCTCCATCTTCTCAGTTTCTCATAGAGCTTTACATGAGGCACATCGGCTGTTGTCAGCTTCTGCTGTGCCCCCTGTGCCTTTGCCGGTTCTGAAGAAAAATCAATCTCAGCATCGGCCCTTGCTTTCAGGTAGCCGGAAGTACCGAAGCCATTCAGGGAAGACTTCATCACAGATAATTTAACAAAGACATCCTTTTTCAGCCTTTGCAAGGCTTCCGATACTGATTTCTTTACCGCTTTATTGTCAGTTTCTACACTGGTCTTCTGCAATGGTATATATATAGCCTCCTCTATCTTCCCTGAGAAATAGGCCGCACCTTTCTTTACCCTTTCCTGCAAAACCTCATTCTCCTCGGGTAGTTGTTCCTGATCCATCAACCGCGTTAATTGTCCTTTAAAGGATGCTGCGACCGAATAAATCTGGTTTTCTATTCCGTCTTTTACTGAATTAAGAGTATCGGTTAAGCCGGGAGCCAGCACACTGTCATGCTCTTCCGCTAACCTCTTGCAGCGAAAGAAAGATGTCTGCACTTCGGTAAAATCAAACAGATTGAACAGCAGAGACTTCTGAAAGGCTCTTCTTGACTGATCCAGCTGCTCGCTGCAGGGAACATCGCCATTCGCGTTTTGCGTAAAGGAAGAAACGGTAGAATCAGTTTTGATGCTGTTATACCCGATGGGGGAACTGAGAACCAATCCCTCGAAACTCTTACACCGGCTCAATGCAACATATACCTGGCCATGGGCGAAAGCAGCATTTGCATCTATAATGGCCCGCTCGAAAGTCAGGCCCTGGCTCTTATGTATCGTAATTGCCCAGGCTAACTTCAATGGAAACTGAGAAAAGGAGCCGATCACCCTTTCGTCAACTTCTTTAGTGTCCTGATTGAGCTCATACTTCATATTCTGCCATTCAACCGGCTTCACTTCTATCTCTCTGGTGTCTCCCGGGCACTTCACATAAATGGTATCCTTATCAAAGTGAGTAATCGTCCCTATCTTGCCATTATAATAAAGACGCTCCCTTGAGATATCATTCTTAACAAACATAACCTGGGCACCTGATTTTAATTCCAGTTCGACATCTGTAGGATATGCGTACTCGGGAAACTCATCTTTTACCGAGGCAGAAAAATAACGGGATTTACCCGCTATCTGCGCAAGTTTTGAACGGTTTAAGTCATTTGCAGAATGATTATGAGTAGTTAACGTGATATAATTATCGCCTGAATCGGGGGTAAAGCCTGGTATATACCGCTGGTTCAGGCAGTCAAGAAGGTCTTTATCTGTTTTGTTTTCCCTCACCCGGTTGAGTAAATCAATAAAGTGTGTATCAGATTGACGATAGATATGTGTCAGTTCAATACATACAGGCACGCTTTTCTGGTAAGCCCGGCTGCTAAAAAAATAAAGATCGGAATAAAAATCTTTCAGTATTTTCCAGTCATCATCTTTTACAACGGGAGAAAGCTGATGCAGATCCCCGATCATTAAAAGCTGGATCCCACCGAAAGGCAGGGAAGGATTTTTATAGCGCCTCAGAGTTTCGTCTATTCCATCGAGGGTATCCGCCCTCACCATACTGATCTCATCTATAACAAGGAGATCGAGACTCTTGATGAGGTTAATTTTTTCCTTGCCAAACCTCTTGTTATAGGGCTGTTTTCCACCATCCGCCTGGCTTTCCGGTACAATCGGACCAAAAGGCATTTGGAAAAATGAGTGAATAGTTACCCCTCCGGCGTTAATGGCTGCAACTCCCGTGGGCGCCACAATCGCCATTCTCTTGGGGGAATTCCGTTTTAAGTTATGCAGAAATGTCGTTTTCCCTGTTCCGGCTTTACCAGTAAGAAAGACACTCCTGCCTGTATATTGTATAAAATCCTGTGCTAACTTCAGCTGCGCATTCCCGTCCATAGTATTACCGGCAAATCCTAACCATCTGTCTTAAAACCGGCAAGTTACCTAATACAAAAGCAAGCGGCAATAAAAATTAACCTTCAAAGGGAATCATATTGAAAATCTCCCCTTTATGAAAGACTTCTTTCCCTGCCGGCAAGGTAATCACACCGCGGGCCGGAATAAGTCCGGGTAAGTCCCCGGACCCTGAGCCTACCAGGGGAGAAGCATTTAATATACCGTCCGTATTTTCAACAGACACCAATAGATGACGGGCAAGTTTAGCCGGTAATCTCACCTCTCTGGCCAACTGTACTCTTTGATAATCAAAAGACACATCCATCGAATGATAAAGCCATCTTCTGAAATAAAGGTGATAACAAACAAATGTTGACACTGGATTTCCGGGAAATCCAAACACCCGCACTCCTGAGGTAAACTTCCCGAAGAGAAAAGGCTTCCCGGGCTTTTGGGCTACACCGTGAAAAATCACGTCCATCCCTGCTTCCTGAAGAACGGCCGGAAGGTAATCAAACTTGCCTTTCGAGACCGCTCCTGAAAACAGCAGCACATCAAAACCCTGTAAAACAGACTGAATCCCTTTGAATAACAACTCCCGGTCATCATTAAAGTGAAAAACGTGCGCATCAATACCTTCGGCCTTCAGTGCAGAAGCGAGCATGCAGGCATTTGATTGCCTGACCTGATGGTCTGCCGGAACTGACTTTACCTCTACGAGCTCATCTCCGGTTGAACAAACCGCTATTCGCGGAAGCCTTATAACAGGCACAAATGCGTAGCCTGTGGCTGCCAGGATAGCGGTACTTACAGGTGAGATACGTTTACCTTTTTTGAGAAGCAATGTTCCGGTTTTACAATCGGTTCCTTTGAGATGGATATTTTGCAATCTTTTTACCTCATAAGATTGAATAGTCGCCGTGCCCCGGTCAATAAACATTTCTTCATAAGGCACTACAACATCTGTATTTTCGGGAAGTATAGCGCCGGTCATCACCTCGATACAGTTCCGCCTGTCATCAAGGCGTTGCTTGCCTGTACCTGCGGCCTGAATCTTTTCAATGGGATATACCCTCACTCCGCTTTCAAAAGTTCCGCTTTGAATCGCAATCCCATCCATCATCACCCGGTCATACGGCGGAAAGTCACGGTCTGCAAAAACATCTTCAGCAAGAATACGGTTACCTGCATCCCCGATAGAGACATCCTCCCGATCGAAATACCCTCTGTTTTCATGGAGAAGCGAAAGGGCTTCTTCAACTGAGATCATCAAATAAATGTTTTAATTTATAACTTATCATTACCCTCCCAGCACTGACATGGAATCATGCAGGGTATCCCTGTTTAAATTATCGGCTTCAAAGCCGTTCTTCAGCCGGCCACTTACCGCACAGTCAATGAGCTGTTCAATGTCGTTTGCAGATGCACCCGTCCTCAGCGCATCCCTCAAATTACATGCTGGCGGTCCGTAAAGGCACGTTCTCAGTTCTCCCGTTGCTGATAACCGGATACGGTTACATGTGCCGCAGAATGTTCTGCTAAAGGAGGGAATGATCCCAAATGAACCTTTAAACCCGCGTATATGGTAATTTACAGATGTCCCGTTAGGATCGCTTCCTGTTGTTTCCACCTCCGGGTAATTGCCCGCTATGAATTCATATATATCCTTATATGTCCAGTTCAAAGCATCAAAGTTACCGCTACCGTTAAAGGGCATTTCCTCTAAGAAGCGAACCCTTAACGGGTATCCGCGCGTAAGCTCGATAAATGGAATAATATCATCCGTGTTCTTCGTTGCCGACACCACACAGTTTAACTTAACGTCAAATCCTTCGCGGAGTAACAGGAAGATACACGAGTAAACTGCATCAAAGGCATCCCGGCGGGTAATCATAAAAAAACGCCCGGGGTCAAGGGAATCAATGCTGACATTGATCTTCCGGATACCAGCCTTTTTTAATTGGCTGATGTATTTGGGGGAAAATGTACCATTCGTCGTTGCTGTTATCTCCTCCAGCCCGTACATGCTGCTTAAGTCGGATAAAAAGGGCATGACACCCGCTCTGGCAAATGGCTCTCCGCCTGTAATACGGATTTTCGAAACACCCAGGCTACAGAAAACCTGGCATAAGAAGAGCATTTCGGAGAAGGACAACAAGTCCTCTCTGGACGCAAAGTCAATTCCCTCCTCCGGCATACAGTAATAACACCTGAAATTGCAGCGATCGGTGACCGATAATCTCAGATAGTTAATCATCCTCCCATACTTGTCTGTTAAAACTTTCCTGTTCATGCCACTCTTTATGGATACGCGTTCTCCCAAACACTGCTGTCTGCATAATATTCTTTTTTCCAGATAGGAACCGTTTTTTTGAGTTCATCTATTAAAAAACGGTTTGCCTCAAATGCAGCTGCCCGATGAGCGGAAGATGCCCCGGTTATAACCACAGGCTCTCCCACTTTCTTTTCTCCGGTAACATGCTGTATAACGACCCTCTCGAGCGCCCATTTTTTCATTGCCTTCTCCCCGATACGCTCCATCTGTATGAGAGCCATCGGAATATACGCCTCAAACTCCAGCAGCCGCACCCGCTTTCCATTGGCATGATCCCTTACTGTACCTATAAAAAGGTCGATACCTCCTGCTCCCTCCGCCTGCAAATACCGGAAAGCTCTATTCAAATCTATTTCAGCTACTATCTCTATTAACATCTAACCTCCGCTTACTGGTGGTATCAGAGCAATCTCCGATGAAGGATAAAGTTTCACGTGATCCTCTGCATACTCATTATCAACAGCAATAGCAAACGATTTGAGACGTGCTAAAGCGCCATACCGCTTGTTCACCCATACACGCAGGTCAGCTACAGTTTCAGGCAGTTCATCCGAAGGCACTTCAAGACGCTGCTGGCCGGCAATTTCCCTCGCTATTCCAAATAACAATATTTTCATGTCTCTTTTATACTTCGTTCATGTAATCAGGATACTAAAGTGATTTTATTACCTCCTCATACTCGAAAGCAAGATTGACGTTTTGCAATTCTTTTGCATCCGGAGCATGAAGGGTTTGTATGTCAGAATTAATCAAAACCTTCCGGGGACAATTGTACCCCTTACGACGAAATTCTGAAAGCAGCAGATAACTAGCTGGCTCCCATATAGTGATAAGAGGTTCGGGAAACCCGGTTGCGGGATTAAAAAATGCAGTAGCTGCTTTCTCCGGGTTTCTGCCCTCCACCAGGCAGGTAAGTGTTCCAGAGGTTAGAAAAGGCACATCACATGCGAGAACCAGCCAGGCAGAATGTGGTTTTT
This sequence comes from Pararcticibacter sp., assembly GCA_052039655.1. Taxonomy (GTDB): domain Bacteria; phylum Bacteroidota; class Bacteroidia; order Sphingobacteriales; family Sphingobacteriaceae; genus Arcticibacter. The sequence goes on along the minus strand of JBQGEO010000743.1, from coordinate 513 downwards.
CCATAAAGGCACTCAGTATACCCGTAACTGGGCCGGCTCCTTCCACCACATCTTCTATGACCGGCAATGCATCTGCAATACCTCTTTGTTCACTTCTGCACGATATATATACTTCTTTACAATAGGGCAAAAGCATTTGGTACAAATATTTCCTCTGGGTAATTCCATGATAAACAAGGGCGCCCTTGTCCCTTCCCATCCGGGTACTCTTTCCCCCGGAAAGCACAAGTCCATTAAGCTCCGGTGCTGTTGAAATCATTTTTCCCCCCGGTTTTCTTCAGCAATCTTGTTTCTCTGATCACGATATTGTGTGAAAAAGATTTGCACATGTCATATATGGTTAGAGCAGCAACACTCGCACCCATCAGAGCCTCCATCTCCACTCCCGTCTTAGCAGTTATGGATACGGTACACTCAATAATTATCTCGTTGTCAGCATTAACGTAAATATTTAATTTACAATCGTCCAATGACAAAGGATGGCATAACGGAATAAGAAATGATGTCTTCTTT
>JBQGEO010000742.1:0-2439 GCA_052039655.1 Pararcticibacter sp. | reverse complement strand
AAGGGGCGTCTTTATTGCACGACACCCATCTCCCTGATCAGGAAATCTGCTTTGTCAACTTTTGACGCTACCCAAAGAACATACCGGATGTCTACACCGATAGACCTGCTGTAGCTTTCATTCCATGCATAATCATTAATGGTAGCTTCATATGCCCTGTCGAAGTTGACGCCGATCAGTTCACCTCTTGAGTTCATCACAGGAGACCCTGAATTCCCGCCGGTGGTGTCGAGGTTGTACAGGAAAGCCACGGGAACGTCATTCAGATCATCTTTTACAAAAGGTCCGAAATCTTTTGCCTGCCATAATTGTTTAATAACGGGAGGGTAGGAGAATTCAGGATTCCCGGTACTGCCTTTTTCCAGCACACCTTTGATTGTCGTAAACGGCTTCATATAGGTGGCGTCAGCCGGGGCATAACCTCTTACATACCCGTATGTCAGTCTGAGTGTGCTGTTTGCATCAGGAATGAAATCCTGTTTTTTAAACAATTCCTTTGCCGCTACATAATCACCCATTAGTTTGTTAAGCAGACCTTCCCGGCGGTCACGCTCGGGCTTTAGTGCTTTTATCTGCGTACTGATATCATTTTCGAATACGAGTAAGGGATCGTTATAGCCAGAGAAAAGTGCCTGCGATTTAAGTAAAGTGTTCAGCACGTAATCGGCATCTTTCAGCCTGGTATATTGCAGGGTATTTTCAACGAATTTATCTGCCTGTTCCTGGCTGCTGAAACCTTTCAGAACTTTTTTGTCTACAGCATCAACGCGCTGGATCTTTGGCAACTTTGCAGCATCATTCAGCATCCGCGTGAAGATTGCCTTGTCAGCATCCAGGTCATAGCTCTGGTATGTGGTTTTAAGCCTTTGTTCCAGAACGCCTATGCTGTCTGTATAATATTTTGCCCTTTCAGATAAAGGCCTGGAAAGCATGGCTGCCTTAAATGAATTTACCTGACGGGCAATATTAAGGAGGCTTACACCACTGTAAACCTGGGTTAGCCACAGTTCCCTGTAAGCATCGTTATAGATCAGTTTATACAGGTTGTCGATGCTGCTCATCAGCGTCCCGTATTTTTCTTTGAGCTCAACGTTTGAATTGATGTATTCCGCAAGCTTCTCGTCTTCTTCACGTTTCTGCTGTACAAGTTCAAGTCCATTCAGGCCTTTTAATTTACCCCTGTAATTCTTCAGGACATTGGCATTCCGCTTGATCCTCGTTGCAAGCTTCAGTTCCGTTGCTTTATCCTTCTTTCCTGCTGCCTCCATAGCGCGGTTCTGAAAATCATACAGATCAGAAACATAAGGAAGAAGGTAGTTCTGCTGATACTGGATATACTGGGCCGGGCGGTTCCTGAATGTTCTTCCAGGATAACCGAGGATAAATACAAAATCATCTTCACTAACTCCTTTAGGGTTCACCTTCAGGAACTTCTTAGGCTTATAAGGTATGTTAGCCTTCGAATATTTAGCGGAAGAGCCGTCAGGTGCTACATAGGCACGCATAAAGGAGAAGTCTCCGGTATGCCTCGGCCAGACCCAGTTGTCTGTTTCCCCTCCGAATTCCCCGATATTGCGGCTAGGTACATAAACCAGCCTCACATCCTGTATCATCTTGTATCTGAACAAAACATAAGTTTTGCCGATAAACATTTCAGATACCTCCGCCTTTATCGTTGCGTCCTGCTGTTCGGCCTGAGCAGCCAGTTTCTTCATCTCTTCATTGATCAGCCTGATACGTGATGCCGGATCAGTAACCCCTGCGACAACTGAAAGTATTTTATCCGACACATCCTCATAACTGTCAGTGATCCGGCATGTTAAGCCTTTTGCTTCAATTTCCTGTTCACGTGACCTTGCAACAAATCCCTTGTTCAGGTAGTCGTTCTGCGGAGTACTGGCTAACTGCACCGCACTGAACGCACAGTGATGATTGGTGATGATCAGCCCTTCGTCCGATATAAAAGATCCGGTACAGCCACCAACGTTTACAAGCGCGTCAATGAGACTGATGCTGTCGGGGTTGTAGATCTCTTTCATGCTGATCTTCAGACCTGCATTGTTGAGATTTACTTTCCTGAGTTCACCCAGCGGATACATCCCCTCGTCGGGAGGTGTATAAGCTGATCCTGTAATTAAAAAGCTTAGCAGTAGAGTAAAAAAGATCGTTTTCTTCTTATCTGTCATCGCGTGTGTTATTTAGAAAACCACAAACTTAGGCAAATTGCTGTATATACAAAATACATCGTTTTTTACCTCATCATTTAATATTTTTGCTAAATGGCTGAAGACTTAGTAATCAACAAAGGATCAAAGAAGGAGCAATATATCTCTATTTTTCCCCAAATCAGGGCTCTTATAGAAGGAGAAGACGATCTCATTGCGAACCTGGCTAATATTAGCGCAGCACTAAAGGAGCAGTTCGGCTTTTTCTGGACAG
>JBQGEO010000741.1:0-2197 GCA_052039655.1 Pararcticibacter sp. | reverse complement strand
CCCGGTTTATCTTGATGATAACCAGCCGATCGATGCACGCGTGGAAGACGCGCTGAGCAAAATGACACTTAAAGAAAAGATTGCCTTTATCCATGCGCAATCAAAATTCAGCTCACCCGGCGTACCCCGGCTGGGCATCCCTGATAACTGGGCAACCGACGGGCCGCACGGCATCCGTCCGGAAGTACTCTGGGACGAATGGTCTCAGGCCGGCTGGACCAATGACTCCTGTACGGCATTCCCGGCGCTTACTTGTCTGGCTGCAACCTGGAATAAGGACATGGCCAGCCTGTACGGAAAATCACTGGGAGCAGAAGCCCGTTACCGGAACAAGAATATCCTGCTAGGTCCCGGTGTAAATATTTACCGTACTCCTCTCAATGGCCGGAACTTCGAATATATGGGAGAAGATCCCTTCCTCGCTTCCAAAATGGTCGTTCCTTACATCAAAGGAGTGCAGGAAAACGGCGTAGCGGCTTGTGTGAAACACTTTGCTCTTAATAACCAGGAAACAAACCGCCATGGGTATAATGTAAATGTGGATGACCGCACCCTTTATGAAATCTATCTGCCTGCCTTCAAGGCAGCAGTTCAGGAAGGTGATGCCTGGTCTATTATGGGCTCGTACAACCTCTATAAAGGCCAGCATTGCTGCCATAACGAATACCTGCTGAATGATATTCTCCGCAAAGAGTGGGGATTTAAAGGAGTAGTGGTTTCCGACTGGGGAGGTGTTCATGATACCCGCCAGGCGATATTCAACGGCATGGATCTCGAATTCGGTTCATGGACAAACGGGCTGACTGAAGGAAAAAGCAGCGCTTATGATAACTACTACCTGGCGAATCCATACCTGAAGCTGATCCAGTCAGGACAGGTAGGCACAAAGGAGTTGGACGAAAAAGTACGCCGTATCCTTCGTTTATCGTTCCTGACAACCATGAATAAGAACCGCCCTTACGGATCTTTCGCAACGGAGGAACATGCAATGGCAGCACGTAAAATAGCCAGTGAAGGAATCGTTTTGCTGAAGAACAAAGGCAATGTGCTGCCTGTAAATCTCAGCAAAGTGAAAAGGATAGCGGTTATCGGTGAAAACGCCATTAAAATGATGACTGTTGGCGGAGGAAGTTCTTCACTGAAGGCACGCTACGAAACTTCACCGCTTGAAGGATTAAAAAACAGGATAGGCAAGCAGGCTGAAGTCGTCTATGCACGCGGCTATGTTGGGGATACTACCGGCAACTATAATGGGGTAGCTACCGGGCAAAACCTGGCAGATAAGCGTCCTGCTTCTGAAATTCTTGCAGAAGCCGTTGCCGCTGCGAAAAATGCCGACGTAGTGATATTTTTTGGTGGCCTCAACAAAAGCGACTTCCAGGATTCTGAAGGCAATGACCGCAAGAGTCTCGGACTGCCTTACAGCCAGGACGCAGTGATCAGCGAGTTAGCGAAGGTGAACAAAAACCTGGTTGTAGTGAACATTTCGGGAAATGCAGTTGCCATGCCCTGGGTTGACAAAGTTCCTGCCATCGTACAGGGCTGGTTCCTCGGGTCTGAAACAGGAAATGCCATTGCTTCCGTACTGACAGGCGATGTAAATCCTTCCGGGAAACTGCCCTTCACATTCCCTGTAAAATTAACAGATAATGGTGCTCACAGCGCAGGCGAGTTCCCCGGCGACAAAGAGATCACCTATAAAGAAGGGATTTTTGTAGGATACCGCTGGGCTGAAGCCAAAAAGATCAAACCATTGTTTGCCTTTGGCCATGGTCTGAGCTACACATCCTTCCAATATGGAAAGGTGAAAGCGGATAAAAACAACCTCTCCCCTTCCGATAAAATTACCTTCTCTGTAGATGTGAAAAATACCGGATCAAGGGAAGGAGAAGAAATTGTACAGCTTTATATCAGCGACCTTAAATCAAGCGTCGCCCGCCCGGTAAAAGAACTGAAAGGATTTGAGAAAGTATCACTCAAACCCGGCGAGCAGAAAACAGTGTCTTTCACGATAGATAAATCTGCACTAAGTTTCTTTGATGCTGCTAAACACGAATGGGTAGCCGAACCAGGAGATAGAGCAGCCATCATCGGAGCATCGTCCTCCGATGTCAGGACCAACACAGGGATCAGGCGAACTGAAAGAAGAAGCCGGGTGAACACAACACCCGGCTTTTTGTGTCAACGCCATGTTCTT
>JBQGEO010000740.1:0-4199 GCA_052039655.1 Pararcticibacter sp. | reverse complement strand
CGCCCGTTTGGCAAAAGTCTATGCCATGCGTGGGGCGCCAGTCCTCTCTATCTTCTCGGAAAATACTACCTGGGCGTGAAGCCATTAAGCCCCGGCTATTCCACTTATGTAGTAGAACCGGCCCTGGGCGGACTAAAATGGATGGAAGGGAAGGTTCCTGCTCCTTCAGGTGATATAAAGATCTATTGCAGCACGAAAGAGATCAGGGTGCAGGGAGTAGCCGGAACAGGTGTACTGAGGATTAAAAGTAAAACGAAACCTGCGGGAGAAGGACTTCAAGTTAAGTCTCTCGGGAACCAGGTATACGAAATAGAAATTGCACCTAACAGCAATATCAGAGTTAAGTATTCCGCTTTGTGATGAGACAAGAAAATATGATGCGTAAGCTTTTTGTTGTTTATTTATGTTTTTTAATGTCGGGGAAGGTTGCTACCTCTCAGACAGTTGATGGGTTACCGGCGGCCATTCCCCCGGCACCGGGTATTTACAACGCAGAGCCTTGGGAAGACCCCCTGGTCACCAGCATCAACCGTGATCCTATGCGTGCCACTGGCTATTCTTTTAAAACAGAAAAAGATGCGCTGACGTGCGACAGAACTAAAAGCACGAGGATGATGTTGCTGAATGGCGACTGGGATTTTTCATTTGCATTTAAACCTGCCGACGCGCCTAAGGATTTCTATAAATCAAAAGTGCACGGCTGGAAAAAAATTGAAGTGCCTTCTAACTGGGAATTGAAAGGCTATGATATTCCTATTTATAAAAGTGCGGTATATCCCTTCCGTCCCGTAGATCCGCCGCGTATACCGAAAGATTATAATGCCGTTGGTTCTTATCAGCGAAGCTTTACCGTTCCGGCTGAATGGAAAGATATGAATATCACGCTTCATTTCGGCGGAGTAAGCTCAGGCTTTAAGGTCTGGGTGAACGGGATATTCCTGGGATATGGAGAAGATAGTTGTCTCCCTTCCGAATTTAATGTAAGCCCTTACCTGAAGGCCGGCGAAAATGTCGTATCGGTACAGGTGATTCGTTGGGCTGATGGTTCTTACCTGGAAGATCAGGACCATTGGAGGATGAGCGGTATTCAGCGTGAGGTGATGCTGCTGGCGGAACCTAAGGTCAGGATCGCTGATTTTCACTGGCAGGCTAAACTTGATAAAGACTACAAAGACGCCATATTCAGCATTCGCCCGAGGGTAGAAAACCTGACAGGAAAGGAAATAAAAGGATATCAGGTAAAGGCACAACTCTATAACAAAGCCGGGCAGCCTGTTTTTGCGAATCCCCTGGAGAGAAGTGCCGAATCCATCATCAATGAAATCTATCCCCGCCTGGATAATGTGAAATTTGGCTTACTGGAGACGACAGTGAAGAATCCGGATAAGTGGAGTGATGAACAGCCCAACTTATATACACTCGTTATTTCTCTGACTGATTCGACGGGGAAAGTACTGGAAGCTAAAAGCTGCCGCGTTGGTTTTAGAAGCATAGAGTTTTCTAAAGAGAACGGGAAGCTGCTGATCAACGGGAAGGTGACTTATTTATATGGCGTAAACCGTCATGATCATGACCCCGTTAAGGGAAAAGCGCTGTCAAGAGAAGACATCCGCAGGGACGTTGAAACAATTAAAAGGTTTAACTTTAACTGTATCCGTACCAGTCACTATCCCAACGATCCTTATTTCTATGAACTCTGTGATCAATATGGCATCCTGGTAATGGACGAAGCCAACTATGAGACGCACGGTTTGGGAGGCAAGTTAAGTAATGATCCTCAGTGGACCCATGCTTTTATGGAGCGCACCATGCGGATGGTAATGAGGGATAAGAATCATCCAAGTATTATTATCTGGAGTCTTGGCAATGAGGCGGGCAGAGGTCCGAACAATGCAGCGCAGGCAGCCTGGATACATGATTTCGATATTACCCGTCCGGTTCACTATGAACCTGCAATGGGAAGCCATCAGCTGGAAGGTTATATTGATCCTTCAGATCCCCGTTATCCAAAGACAAATGACCACTCTCATCGCCTTCAAAACCCATTGGATCAATACTATGTGGATATGGTGAGTCGTTTTTATACGGGGATTTAAACTACGGATCTTCTTTTGTACCAAAAAAACGGAGACAACCGCCCGATTATTTTTGTTGAATATTCCCATTCTATGGGAAATTCGAACGGAAATATGAAGGAATTCTGGGATATTTTCCGCTCCCGCCCACGGCTCATCGGTGGCTGTATCTGGGAGTTTAAAGATCACGGAATTATAAAGAAAGACTCTTTAGGAAACGATATGCTGGCCTATGGCGGCGATTTTGGTGAAAAAAGACATGATGGTAACTTCTGTATAGATGGGATAGCAGCATCGGATGGAAGGCCTAAAGCAGCTATGTATGAATGCAAAAGGGTATATCAGCCTGTAGAATGTAGTCTCTCAGATGCGAAATCCGGCTTGCTTAAGATCAGTAACAGGCATGCAGTAAAGTCACTGAGTAGTTATGCTTTTGCTCTGGTTATCAGAGAGAACGGTAGGATTGTAAAGAGTCACCAGCTGCCCTCTCTCAGCCTCGCTGCCGGAAAAGACACTGTGATCAGCATCAGGAAGTATTTCCCTTCTATGAAGGCCGGAAATGAATATCTGGCTGATATTCATTTTACTCTTTCCGCAGATGAAAGCTGGGCTCCAAAAGGACACGAAGTAGCGTCTAATCAGGTTGCTTTAACGCCGGTATTGTCGGGAAAGACATCTTCCAATCATTCTTATCCTACTGTTAGCAGAACTGAGAACGACAGGGATGTAGTCCTCTCTGGAAAAGGCTTTAAAATAAAGATCAGTAAAGATAACGGGGCCTTGTATTCTTATGAATGGAACGGTGAAGAACAAATATTCCAGCCGTTGCTGCCTTGTTTTACAAGACCTCAGACCGATAACGATAAGAAAGGCTGGAAACCGCAGAAGAAACTTAAGGAGTGGTACCAGAACGATCTTAAACTGGAAAAAGTGATGGCCGAAGAGAAAGGAAACGGCATTGTCGTTATCAAAAGTAACTATACTTTAATTGGGGGGAAAGTCGCTGCCGGTATTACTTACACCATAAACGGAGATGGTGTTTTGAAAGTTGATTATTCCCTTAATCCTTCTGAAGGCCTGCCGAATATTCCGAAAGTAGGTTTGCAATGCGGTGTAAAGAGGAATTATGATCTGATCAGCTGGTACGGAAAAGGACCTCTTGAAAACTATGTTGACAGGCGTTATGGATTCGATGCAGCCATCTATTCCCTTCCGCTGGAACAGTTCATGGAACCTTATGTATATCCCCAGGAAAATGGAAACCGTACGGATGTAAGGTGGATGTACCTGAAGGACAAGAATAAGGACCAGGGCTTGATGGTCGTTGCTGACAGTTTATTGAGTATGAGCGCAAGGCCTTATACTGATCAGAACATCGAAGCGGCGAAACATCAGAATAAGCTGAAAGACGCTGGCTATCTTGTTCTTAATATTGATCTGATACAGATGGGAATTGGTGGCAATGACAGCTGGTCGGATGTATCACAGCCCTTACCGCAGTACCAGATTCAGTCAAAGCCTTATAATTATAGTTTTTACATATTGCCGGCGAAAGTGAAGATGGCTGGTGCTTCCGCTCTTTCAGGGAAGGTTAAGTTTTAGCAATGAGGAATTACAGGAATATAAAGGGAGCATATGTTATTTTGCTCATTTTGACCGGACTATGGGGAAATAGCCTTCATGGACAGCCGAAGGGGCTCCCCGATCATATCAAGCCCATGGGAGAGGCGGCAAAGTCGTGGGTGTTCTGGTACTGGATGCATGGGGCTTACTCGAAACAAGCCATAACTGCCGATCTGGAGGCTATGAAACAGGCGGGTATTGGAGGCGCCTATCTGGCACCCATTAAAGGAAAAACAGAACCTCCTCTGTATACTCCGGCAATCGATCAGCTTAGCCCTGAATGGTGGCAGATGGTTCGCTATGCTTTGGACGAGGCAGATCGTTTAGGCCTTAAAATTGCCATGCTTCCCAACGATGGCTTCGCAACGGCGGGCGGCCCCTGGATCACACCGGAAAATTCGATGCAGAAGGTAGTTTCTTCTTCTATCCTTGTAAAAGGGGGGCGTACGTTTAACGATACCCTGCCGTCTTTGCCTTCATATAAGGGATACTTCAGGGATA
>JBQGEO010000739.1:0-2125 GCA_052039655.1 Pararcticibacter sp. | reverse complement strand
TCAGTGGATCGGCCATTTGAGACCTCAGGACCGGAGGACCATCTACCTGCACTACCTGCTTCCAGCGGCTATCATTAAATAATGGGGTATTCCATCCCGGCTGCTCTTTGCGGGCATCATAATCTTCTCCCCCATAGATACTGCTGTAGGTAACCGGCCCCGGAGATGTTTTCCAGGTACCGTCACTCAGAATATTCTGAACAGTCCCGTTCTGATATTCAAGCTGAATACGGCAGATCATCTTAGGATAACCGAATGCTCCTGTGAGTTTGCGATAGCGCTTGTCTCTGGGAGTGTAGTAAAACCCGTTACCGAGCATCACCCCGAGGGCGTTCTTTCCCTGCTTCAATTGACTGGTTACATCAAAAGTAACATACAAGGCTTCCTTATCATATTTTGTCCATCCCGGATCAAGGAAGTGATCGCCCGTTTTGGTCCCGTTGATACTCATTTCGAAATGGCCAAGCCCGGAAATGAATACTGTTGCTTTTCTCAAAGGAGCCTTGACGTCGAACGTCTTGCGCAGGAGAGGTAAAATGTTATTAGATGGCTGCAAGTTTTTTCCGCCTTTACCATGAGCTGCAGGAACGATCTTTTCTGTGTCAGGCAGTTTTTCATAGGCTATCCATTTTGCCCTTTTCCAGTCGGCAGCCGAAAACAAAGCAGTTTGCCATGAAGCTGCCTTACTCCAGGCAGACACACGCCCCTTATTGTCCCAGACCCTTACTTTCCAGAAATATTGTTTGGCTGGGCTTAATACACTGCCCGCATATTTTACCTGTATAGAAGCATCAGAAGCGATCTTCTTTGAATCCCAGGTATTCCCCTGGTTGGCAGAAAGCGATTTCAGGTTATCCGAAACTAATATCTGATAGGAAATTTGCAGGACATTCCGGTCGGGAGAACAGATCTCCCAGCTCAGCCGGGGCTCCTTCATATCCAGTCCTGCCGGATCCATTTTCCCTTCACAACGCAAATTTTCTACCCAAAGACCTTGCCCAAAGGATCTTACAAAAATAAAAAGCAAAAGCAAGGAAACTGTAGTTAGTTTGCGCATTCTTCTTTCGTATCTATGGTTAGCAAACAAAGTTACTGGCAGAGCGAGGAGCTTTTTTATGAAAAGTTCTCTATATATTGTATAATATTATCCTGGGCTAAAACAAACAATAAAGTTAAGATACACTTATTTAGCATTTATAGGAACAAAAGATCGATCTATTATTGTAAGGTTCAGAAGGTTATTTCTTAATTCCCGCGGGAGCTTACCTCACCGCTCAACACACCCAAATAAGAACACAAGGTCATAATCGTATCATCGTTTTTACATATTTCATCTCCCTTGTCATGGAGCTCATCAGAGTATCCCGTCATAGAAGCCCTGCTCCAGGCTCTCTTTGCATGGATTCGTAACTATGATTTACGGATAATCCAATAACGCCCTGTACGCATCCCCTTTCAGATCCAGCAGCATCGCAAAGGCAGGTTCTGTTTTTATTCCCTTTAGCTTTAATTCGAGAACAGCTCTTTTAAATTCATCTCCCTTCTGTTGAAGTATAAAATGCTCAATCATCATGTGCCGGTATGCTTCCTGCTGTTTCACAGGTCTATTTTGTCCGAAAACCTCAACGGGAAAATCCCCAATTCTAAAGAATGCCATAACAGTTTGCATCCCGTTAACCGGAGACTCTGCTATTCTGAACCCCTCCTCTTTGCTAAAAGTCTGAAGAGCGGATTTGAAAGCGTCGATATCTGTCCAATGGCAGATAATGTCCATATCGCTGCCCGGTATATCTATTTCCAGGGGAATAGTCCCGGTCAGAACAGGATCAAAAGGCTCGAGTAATTCCATAACCCTATGTTCGCACAAAACCTTCCAGGCCTTGTGCTGAACAGAATTTCCAGCCTTCAGATATTCTATCGTATCAAACTTGTTCATTTAAAAAAGGTGCCTGAGGAATGTCTCCGGGTTATCAAGGAAAGATTTTGTAAGACTGTAATGCTCTGTTTCCTGGTAAGTAGTTTCAGCAACTCCGCTTTCACCGAAATGAAAAATAGCCGCACCGGGATAACATATCAGTATAGGTGAATGTGTCGCTATCAGGAACTGCGCGCGCCCGCTTCTTTC
>JBQGEO010000738.1:0-2128 GCA_052039655.1 Pararcticibacter sp. | reverse complement strand
GAGTTGTTAAAATAAGAAGTTGTGTCAATGAATTTCAGCCGTTCTGATTCTATTCAGAACGGCTTTTAAATTTGTTTCACAGTCCTATTTTCCCTTCTACCCAATAGGGTTGTGTTCTGATATTCCTGCTGTTCACCCCTTTCTCTTTCAGGGCTTTTCTGAAGTTCTGGATCGAACGGCCGTTCCCCATCAGATAGAATGAGCCGTTCTGCCATAATTTCCATACGCGGTCGGGCAGGTCTTGTAAAAATGAAATAGCATTCTGAGCTTTATTGATTGAGGAAGAGACGATATCAAGGCCATATCTGGTCTTAAGTTCGTAGTGCATGGTATCCTCATTCAGCTCCAGGATACCGATGTAGTTTTGCCCATTCTCTTCAATCACTTGCTTCAGGCTTTTAAAAAGGCCGATAGTGGTTTCATCTCCAAAGAAGAAATGATAGTCGAATTCATTTTTATACAGATCCAGCCCGCGAGGGAGTCCGATATTAACAATGTCATTTAACTTTAATCTGTCGATGTAATTACTGCCCGGACCATTTCCATGCAAATGAAAAATTACCTCAAATTCCCCGGTTTCACTATCCCAATATGAAGGAGTATAATTGCGAAAGTTTGTTTCATCCACCCTGATGGAAATGGCTTGTCCTGGTTTGAATTTGATCCCGGAAAGATCTCCGCTGAACTTAATTACCTTAATAAATGGATGAAGGTAACTGATATTTTCAATCTTAACTTTTCTGTTAAAACCGCTGAAGACGCTCTCAAGCGCATCTGCAACCCATTTTGGAACTTTTGGCATATCTTAATCTTTGCCTGCAAAGTACCGGAACAATAGCGATTGAAAGATTATATAAAAAGAGGCAGATATTGGACTATTCGCGGAATTTCTTCCGGAACTCCAACGGAGTTTCTTTTGTAAGCTTCTTGAACAGACGTGAAAAGTAAGTGTGGTCTTCGAAGCCGAGATCAAATGCGATCTTTTTTACATCAGAATTGGTATAGTATAAATTCCTTTTGGCTTCTAACAGCATTGACTGCTGCAGATACTGAGTGACCGATAAACCGGTAGTCTCTTTGACGCAATCATTCAGATGCGAAGTGGTAATGTGCAGCTTTTCTGCAAAAAAAGAAGCGGTATGCAAAAAAGAATACTGCGTGACAAGTTCTTTAAACCTCTGAGTAATCCTGAAAGGCTGTGTTTTATTATGATCTTTCTTTTGTCCCGAGATTAAAAAATGTGAAGCAGCAGAGATAATCACGGCGTTCAGAAGGTTGGTCGTGATCTCAGTTTTAAAAATATTGTCCGAAACGAATGCCTTATGCAGTATCTCTGCCATCCGGATCATACTGTTTATATCATGAGGCGAGAGTTTTATACATTGCCCTGCAACACTTATGTTTTCGAAGATATCTCTGCAGAATCCGGGCACAAGAAAAGGCGCAATACTCATAAAATAGACGTCGGCATCCTTGCTGGCTGATTCCCCTGAGTGAACCTGGTAGGGCTTCATCAATAGTAAGCTCCGGGACCGGATGTTTATAGTTCCCAGGTCGCATCTCATCTTGCCACTACCTTTAAGGACGATACCCAGAATATAATATTCGTCCCGGTGTTCGCCCGGGAGGTCGGGATACTCTTCGTGATTTTGAAAATGAGTGATATCCAGGCCCCCGACAGCGGTTGTCTTTTGCTGGTGGATCGGGATCTTAGCTGATGCAGGCATGATACAAATTTATCATTTAATAACTAGTGGATTTACTGCATTACAAAATTTGCAGGAGTGAAAAAGTCCTGTTAAAATTATCGTGTTCTACTTGGTACTTTTTTCTTTATTGTGTTTCTTTATAAAATATCCGGACCAATAAACCATACGTGAAATTATAAGCTTTACTTACCCGTTTTCTTACAGATGATTGCTGAGCCGGAGCGTTGTTTTGTTACAATTATGAGGAATAGAACAGATTATCTTCATGTAAACCTTTTTACATGCCTTTCTTTGTTGATTTTTTTCTCGCTCTCCGGATGCCGGAGAGTAAATAATGCAAGCCTGGCCAACGGATATTCAGAAGCAGGGAAGTATGATTCTGCTTTGCTTTCTTTTGAAACGGCCGTAAAACAGAGGGA
>JBQGEO010000737.1:0-2159 GCA_052039655.1 Pararcticibacter sp. | reverse complement strand
TTTGTGCTTTGCTGTCAGACAGCAAAGGATAAATATTGGAGCTTAAACGGACAGGGACATTTGTAACACCTCCCTTTGGTTTTACCTCTATCGGCTGGTCTATGATCCCCGAGGAAAGTTCGTGATCTTTTATCAGGATCTTGTATTCAAACTGATTGATAGCAGCGAGGGCTTCAGACGGATTCCGGATCTGCAGGTTGATTTTTCCTTCAAACGGGATATCTTTCCTGAGAAAGGCCAGTGCCAGGCGCGGAGCTCTTGTCACATCCATTGAGCCCGACTTTATAAGCTGAAGGATGTTGACTCCGGCGATGCTTACACTATCCGCAGAAGTAATTTCGTATTTGCATTTTTCAAATGCTTTTGCTCTTTCTACTTGCTTGTTAATCCCGCAACCTGCCAGCGTCAGCAGGATTGATGATAGAAATAATAGAGTCCTCTTCATAGTTTCATTAACGTAAATTCAGTCTTACGCGGTATATATTTTAAAAAATCAATCTTACTTAAGTTCCAGCATCGCCAGATACTGGTCCTGCCCGTCCTCGTGCAGAAGACGAAAGAAGTATCCCTCTTCTTCTGCTATCTCGGCAAATGCCCTCCAGTCTATATACAGCCAGTTAAATAGCGGCCCCTTTATATTCTTAAATTCATACTGATACTGTACTTCTCCAAAATATTTATCTTCCGGCATCGGGGAATCTTCGTAGAGATAGGAAATATCTGAAGAATCGCACAGGAGCCTGCCCCCGGGGGCGAGGAGGTGTTTGATATGTTTTAAAAAGTGACGAAGTCCGGCGGTTGTGCCCGACAGGCCGATGCCGTTCATGAGCATCAGGAGAGTATCGAAGCCACCTTCCCTGAAATCGAAGATATCTTTTTGAACGATATTCAGAACCCCTCTTTCTTTCATTACACCACATGCTCCGGGCGAAAGCTCAAGAGCGGTGACCCTGGCGTTCCTTTCCTGAAGCAGCAAGGCATGGCTGCCCGCTCCGGCCCCAATATCCAGTATTTTTCCCTTGCAATAATCGAGCGCCAGTAATTCAAGCTCGGGCATTTCCTCCTCTGTTCTGAAAAAAACGTCTACCGGCATTTCTTCTGTTTCGCCGTATGAGTTATGAAGCCAGAGTGTCTCGTCCGGCCTGCCGTAATAAAAATCTGATAATGCCTGTCCGAATACGTCCACCGCACAAATCTACATTTTAAATCTAAAAAGGATTCAACATAAGTGCCGAGGTATTGTTACCTCATGGGATAACGGAACCTTATTTTGATGAGAGTGCCGGGACTCCATAAAACATACTATTCCTATGAAAAAGTTAGATCATAAAATTGCATTAATTACCGGTGCCGATTCAGGCATTGGTCAGGCAACAGCTATTGAGTTTGCTAAAGAAGGTGCTGACATTGTAATATGCTACCACAGCGATGAAGATGGCGCAGAAGAAACCCTTCGTAAAGTGAGAGAGTATGGGCGTGAGGGCCTGCCCGTTCAGGTAGATATCAGTGACGAGCAGCAGGTAGAAAAGGCCTTCGATGAAGCGCTTTCCGTGTTTGGGCAGATCGATATACTGGTGAATAATGCCGGTGTGAATGGCTCGGGCATAAATGTGGCCGACATGGATACGGATGTATTTGACAAAACCATCAGGACCAATTTGTATGGTACCTTTTTCTGTTCGCGCCGCTTCGTCAGACATCGGATTGCACAAGGCGGAAAGGGAAAGATCGTTAACGTCAGTTCTGTTCACGAGGAAATTGTTCAGCCGGGCAATGCTGATTACAACGCTTCCAAAGCGGGTATCCGGAACCTGATGCGTACGATGGCCCTTGAACTGGCTGATTCCGGGATAAATGTCAATAACATCGCTCCGGGAATGATCCTGACGCCCATGAACCAGGAGGCGATGGATGATAAAGAACTCCGCGACAAGCAAACTCAGAACATTCCCGCCAAAAGAGCCGCTCAACCGGAAGAAGTAGCCAAATTAGCGTTGTTTCTGGCTTCATCTGACAGCGATTATGTTACGGGCTCGAGCTATTTTATGGATGGAGGACTTTCCTTGAATACCGGTCAGGGGGCGTGAGGAGTTGAAAGCAGTAAGCATTAAGTTATAAGTAGCAGGTTTTAAGTTATAAGTAATATGTTGAAGGCAATA
>JBQGEO010000736.1:0-2642 GCA_052039655.1 Pararcticibacter sp. | reverse complement strand
TTCTCGTTATACTACCTCGTGAAAGGATATTCCGAAATTCATTCAGCAATGCAGGCATCCCTGGCGACAGCATGGTATTCCGAAAATATAACACTTCCTGTTCCTGATGATTTATCCGGATTTACTCCGGCGCCATTTCTTCAGGTTAACCCGACGCAGAAGAAAGTATATCTCGCCGGGCCCTTCTTTACAATGTCCCAGCGCTGGCTCATCAATGAGTTCTTCCATACACTGGAAAACTTTGGGTTCAAAGTATTCTCGCCGTTTCACGAGGTTGGGATGGGTGAGCCCGATGAAGTGGTTGAGCCCGATCTTGAAGGACTAAAAGATGCCGACATAATAATTGCTGTTCTTGACGGACTTGATTCGTGGACGCTGTTTGAAGTCGGGTATGCGATATCTATGGGGAAAAAAGTAGTAGGATTCTGCCAGAACGAACCTAAAGAATCCCTTACGATGATTTTGGGATCCGGAGGTTTTGTGTATGATGATTTTCTTACCACGATATACCAGCTCATTTGGCACGCCCACGATTAGATAAAAAGACAGCAATCTTATTGTCCGGAGGGATTGATTCCGCCGCATTGGCTTATTGGTATAAGCCGGCGCATGCCATACATATAAATTATGGCCAAAAATGTGCAGAAGCAGAGCTGACAGCCAGCAAGGAGATCTCGAAAGCGATCGGAATGAATTTTATTACAATTCATTGTGATCTGTCGGCATTGGGGTCAGGAGATATGAGTAACGCCAAGGCGCTATCTGTGGCGCCGGTTTCCGAATGGTGGCCATACAGGAACCAGATGCTAGTCACGATCGGAGCAATGAGAGCCGTTTCGCTGGATGTAAAAATCTTGTTGATCGGAGCAGTAAGAACGGATCGAAGACATGTTGACGGAACGAAGTCGTTTTTTAGGAAACTCAGCAGACTGGTTAACATCCAAGAAGGTAATCTTGCAGTAGAAGTTCCGGCTATCGCATTAAATACTGAAAAACTTATACATGCCTCAAAAATTCCATTGTCTATTTTAGGCTGGACCCATTCCTGTCATACAGGAAATCTACCGTGTGGCTCCTGCAACGGTTGCCGTAAGCATGTTTTAGTTAAGCAACATATAGGCATCTTAAAATAATTCGTATGGGAGGAATAGGTATACGGCCTGGTTTTTTTACACGCGGAAATCCAAAGGCTGGTTGTAAAAATCTTGTTATTCGCACACAATTGTTTTCGCCGGTACCGGCGGTACTGGCAAAATTGGTGAAGGGGGATAAAATACCCATAGTTTTAGTAAGTAAAGGCGGACCCTGTGTTGCCATGTACGGGCCTCTAATAGCCGGAACTGTGATTCATCGCGATCTATTGCAGTTGATAGGATGTCTAAATAAAGGTGTGGATTTTGAAGCAACCGTAAGGGACGTGTTTGGAGGAGCCTGCCTGGTAACCATTAAAGCTATCCCATGATAAATAACCAGCCGCCGATCAAAAGATTTTTTATCAAAGGACTGCACTATTATCGTGACTTTGAGCTCAAAATCGACTCCAATATTGTTATCCTTGTCGGAGAAAATGGGTTCGGAAAAACAACCGTTCTGAACACTTTAGCTTTTATTCTTCAACGTGAATGGAAATCTCTCTGTTCCATTGCATTTGATATCGTTGAGATAGAGTTCGCAACCAGCGAACGGTTCAGTTTTACACATGCCGAACTCGAAATATTTGTAATGACAAGTTTAGGTAGCAAGGATGAAATTCACCACTTCAGTGAATGGAAGGTAGATGCTTTAGATGTCATTAAGCGATTTGCTGCAATGGAAGAAATAATAATACCGTTTACCAAGCAATTCCCAGTAATTCTTTTTCCTGCAGTCAGAAACCTGCTGAAAGATCTAAACAGTATAAGATACCCCCACATTACAGAGGAGTATGACTTATTGTTGGATATTGATGATTTTATGCCGATTGATCTCGAATACCTAAAGGAAGCAGTAGCAAAGACAAGGGACAAAGCTTCTGTGGAAGCCTACATACACAAATGCAATGAATACCTGGTGAATTCTCGGTTTGAAAAAACAGGAAAAAAATATTTTTCCATTGTCAATAAATTTTCCGGAGAAATCATTGAGGATCATCAGTTGTCAACCGGAGAGCAGCAGATCATCTATATATTTTCTCGTTTATTCTTAGCCCGATCAAAAAAGCTAATCCTTTTGTTTGACGAGCCAGAGCTTTCTTTATCACTAATATGGCAACGGCGCATACTGAAAGATATCGTGGACTCTGGACGCTGCTCATTCCTTTTTGTTATCACTCATTCGCCTTTCACATTCGACAATGAGTTGGTGACATTTGCAAAGGGTATTAATACTTGTTTAAAAGATGACTATGACATTGCTTGAGCAAATGGTAGACGCGCAAGAGTCGAAGGTTGTAGCGTTTGCAGAGTTCCTGGAGCGATACACTACCGGTGATACTTCATTGCATTGCTTTTATGAAGGCCAGGAGGATAATATCTATTATCATGGACATATACGCGGAGTACATCGTGCCGAAAATATCCATCCATATCGCTGCGGGGGTAAGAGTGAAGTTCTGGAAGTTTTTAACCTTATCACAGCCAAAATTGAACATCAAACAGCAAGAA
>JBQGEO010000735.1:0-11715 GCA_052039655.1 Pararcticibacter sp. | reverse complement strand
GGCGCGGGTATCGTGTTCATACCCGCCAATAAAATTGTACTTCGACGTAATGGCCATGTAAGATGTAGGGACCGGGATATTTTTATATCTCGAAATATCTGTGCCCGGGGAATAATCAACTTTATAATAAACGCCTTTGGCAATCGGGAATGAAGAAACATCTCTTTTCCCATGATCAAACACGGCATATACATCAGGCGGGAAAACCGACTGATATTCATCATTTACCTTAACCGCGGGATTCGCCCACCATAGAAACGTTTGCGGGAATGGCGTGCGGTTATAGATCTTCCCGCTGATTTCAATGTATACCTTTCCCGGGTAAAGAGTAAAACCCGCCATGCCTTTCGTTCTGAACATCCGCTCGACCTCATTTACCCAGACTGTTTTACTGCCATCACTATTTTCGACAATCTTAAAGTCGACCGGCTCAAAAGTTGAAGGCCGATGATGCTGGGGCCAGTTGAATTCGATCCCTCCCGAAATCCAGGGACCGGTAAGGCCAACAAGTGCCGGTTTGATTACCTGGTTATAATATATAAAGTGCCGGTTCTTTATCTTATCGTAGGCCATTTGTATCCTGCCTCCAAGTTCGGGCAGAATCATCATCCTGATGTATTCATTTTCAATAAAGACCGCCTTATAAGTCTTATCTACCTTTTCATCATATATTTTTTCAATAACAGCATGCGGATATACCGCACCGCTACTACCCTGGTACACTCTTTTTTCCAGAAACAATGGATTTTTCTCTGGCCGGCCAACAGGATATGTAGGAATAACAACATCCTCTAGCCAGGCATTTACTTCATTTATCATATAATAGGCTTATAAAACTATTATGCTAAAATAGACAGGGAGGGAAAGGTGAAAAATAGAGTAATTTTTTAAAATGATGGACTTTTTTACTATTATTATACAATGAACAAAGAGTTCACCCTAAAAAAACGAGAAGGCTTCCAGGGACAAAAAGCTGTGGTTATCCCGACACCCGTCCTTGCTCAGAAGAGTGTCAGGAATGATATTATAAGCACATTATATATAACCGACATAGGTTATTATCCGAAAGCCCGTTATCATTACCGCGAGAGGCCGCACGGTGCAGATCAGCATATCCTCATTTATTGTTATAAAGGCGCCGGCAATGTTGTGGTAAGAAATAAAGATTACCGGATCGAAACCGGCGACTTCATTATTATTCCCATCAAAACGGCCCACAAGTACGAAGCAGATTCAAGGGATCCATGGACGATCTATTGGATTCATTTTAAAGGCAGCATCTCTCAATCCATCCTTTCACTCTTTGAAAAGCAAACCGGCGGACATAAGGGCTTTATCAGAAATAACGAAAAAATCTTCAGTCTTTTCAATGAGATGTACAACCAACTGGAGAGAGGTTATGGAACAGACAATCTGATATATACCAATATGTGCCTCTGGCACTTCCTTACATCGTTTATTTACAATATCCAGTCAGACCCGGCCGGACAACTAAGCGACAAGGATCCTACTGATATCGCAATAGACTACTTAAGTGAAAATATCGGCAAAACGCTGACACTTGAAGAGATCGCTGCCCGTGTTAGCTTATCTCCGTCTTATTTTTCTTCTTTATTCAAGAATAAAACAGGCTTTTCTCCTATAGAGTACTATAACCATTTAAAAATTCAGAAGGCTTGCCAGTACCTCCTGTTCACATCGTTACGAATAAAAGAAATTGCAAATGAGGTCGGTATTGAAGACCCTTACTATTTTTCGCGGCTATTCACGAAGATCATGGGCATATCACCTAATTTATACCGCGAGAAAAGAATACACTAAATACGTTGAAGCAACTCATACTTGCCACCAGGTATTCAATCTGAACTGCGGATGCTGAATATTACCGCTACTTGCAAAAATTACAGTAAGAAAATGGTTCTTTTTGGATTATTCGTACTAAAGAACGTCAAAGGGCTACATTTCAGGAAGAAGTTTGCTTTTTATATATTGATAGCTTTCAGTGATGCTCTGATAGGGATCAATAGCGAAATTCTCCTGCTCCACCAGGATATGTTTCACTCCCGAGATTTTCGCAGCAGCGAAGATCTCTCCGAAGTCAATGCTTCCTTTTCCCACCTCTGTATTTAGATCAGGCTTTTGCCTGTCCATATCCTTTACATGCCACATGGCGAAACGTCCCGGATGTTCTTTAAACATTTTAACAGGGGTTTTTCCCGCTCTGACGGCCCAATACAGGTCTAATTCAAACTTCACCAATGCCGGATCGGTTTCGTTCAGCAGGATATCGTATCCCGAGGTATCCCCAATGCGATCGAACTCGAAGGAATGATTATGATAAGCGAACAAAAGGCCGGACTGTTTGCAAAGCTCCCCTGCCCTGTTAAATTTTTCCGCGATGGTTTTATAGTCATCAGCACTTCTCCTGAAGCGATCATCAAGATAAGGAACAGTAAGATACGAATGACCAAGGGCCGCTCCCGCCTCAATATTTACTTTGAGATCGTCTTCCTTTCCCCCGGGAGCTAAAAACAAGCCAGGATCGTAATGCCCTGAAGGAGAAGTAAGCTGATGAGATCTTAAAATTTCTTTAAATGCCCGTGGTTCAAGGCCCCAGAACTTATCTTTCCGGCTAAAGCCGTAAACCTCCACTTCCTTGTATCCCGCCCGTGCAACCTTCGCCAGGACTCCGCTCACATCCTTCCCGATCAGATCGCGAAGTGTATACAGCTGAATTCCAATCTTCCGGGAAGGCTTGCCTGTCAAAAATGACGGGCGCAAGAGGAAAGCCGCACTCAACAAACCGGCATGCTGCAGAAAATTTCTTCTGATCATTTTGTTTCAATCTTTAATTTATCCTTCACTGCCGGAATTAAACGTCACAAATTTCAACAGCTTTTTTCAAAGAAGCAACTTTATCTTTTTGTAATGGAATAAATTCCTGGGCAACATATCCTTTGAAGCCCGTTTCCTTAATTGCTTTCATAATCGCCGGATAATATAGTTCCTGAGTATCGTCGATTTCATTCCGTCCGGGCACACCGGCTGTATGATAATGAGCAATAAAGGGATGATTATCCCGGATAGTGCGGATCACGTCGCCCTCATCGATCTGCATATGATAGATATCATAGAGCAGTTTAAAGCTTTCCGATCCAAGCCGCCTGGCCAGTTCGGCGCCCCAGGAAGTGCGGTCGCATTGATAATCCTTATGGTTGACCTTACTGTTGAGCAATTCCATAACGAGGATAACTTTGTGCTTTTCCGCAAGGGCCAGCACCTGCCTGAGCCCGTCAACGCTGTTCTTCAAACCCGTTTCGTCGTCCATGCCCCTCCTGTTACCGCTAAAGCAGATCAGGTTCCTGTACCCCGCTTTCGCTACGAGCGGGATCATTTCAGAATAATTCTTAATCAGTGCAGCATGGTATTCCCTGGTGTTCCAGCCTTCTGTCAGACTTAATTCAGCACCATTGCACATAGACGAATCGAGTCCGTGTTTTTTCAGCACCTCCCAGTCCTTAGGCCCCACCAGGTCAATCGCCTTTATTCCGATTTCCTTTGCTTTTACACACAGATCATCGAGTGAAAAGTCGCTGAAGCACCATCTGCACACGGCGTGATTAATATCTCCTTTGAGTTTATATTCTTTGTGCCCTGCGGCACATGCAAATGAAGGCACCATAGTGGATGTGGTGATAGCTGCCGTCCCGGCCAGGATATTTTTTATTGCCGACCGGCGGTTCTGTTGTGTTTTCATATCAGGGGATTTATTTCACGGCCCTCTTCCGGAAGAACAGCCGCTTGCTTATTTACATGGTTCCTGTCTTTAAACAGGAGGATAAAGAGCAGCAGGACAAAAGCTGCGATTGACGCAGGAATCAGCCAGACTGCTCTCCAGTCATGGCCTCCGTTCTCCGCATAGAGATCGACAACAGGGCCAGCTACCAGCGATCCGATCAGCATCCCTACCCCGTAGGTAGCCAACGTGATCATCCCCTGCGCGGCGCTTTTAAAACGTTCTCCAGCCAGGTTATCCGTGTAGATCTGGCCGGTAACAAAAAAGAAATCATAACAGACCCCATGCAATACAATTCCAAGGATCAGCATCCAGTAACCAGTGTCTGCATTACCAAAGGCAAAGAAAACATAACGGAGTACCCAGGCGAGCATTCCTATTGCCAGCATCTTCTTAACTCCCAGGCGGACAAAAAACAAGGGGATCAGCAACATAAACAATGTCTCCGACACCTGTCCCAGGGACTGAACACCAGCAGCTGATTTCATCCCCACTTCGTTCAGGAAGAGGTTCGTGAAGTTGTAATAGAAGGCAAGCGGGATACAAATGGCGACCGAGGCAAGGAAAAACAAGAGATAAGACCTGTTAGCAAGCAGGCCGATTGCATCCAGTCCCAGAACATCGGCAACCGAAGTCTTCTCGCCTTTCTTGGCAGGAGGCGTAGAGGGTAGTGTGAAACTGAAAAGCCCAAGTATTGCGGAAGCAACAGAGGCCATGCCGAATGTAAGTCCCAGCTGATTGCTCTGTTCCCAGTTTAACCACCCAATCGTCAAACCGGCGACGATCCACCCTATAGTACCCAGTACCCTAACTGAGGGGAACTGCTTTCCGGGATCGGTCATCTGCCGGAAAGAAACTGAGTTGACCAAAGCAAGGGTTGGCATAAAAAGCACCATATAAACCAGGATCCAGGGGAAGAAGGCGTCAAAACCGGACGCCCGGGATGCCGTCCACAGCAGGACAGCCCCGGCAAGATGCAGGACTCCCAGTATCTTCTGGGCAGAGAAAAACCTGTCGGCGATCAGCCCGATAATGAACGGAGCAATAATAGCTCCGATTGACTGCGTCAGGTAGGCCAGGCTGATCTGTGTACCTGAAGCATGAAGATTCTTACCCAGGAAAGTTCCCAGTGTGACGAACCATGCTCCCCAGATAAAAAACTCGAGGAACATCATCACTGAAAGTTTAATACGATTGGCTATGGTCATGTCTGGTTAGTCTGATGGGTAATTTACAGCTTTTTAATCATAATGTTGCGGTACCAGACCTCGTCGCCGTGATCCTGAAGGGCGATCTTGCCCGACCGGAATGTTCCGAAGCCGGGCATGGAAGCAAATTTACTCCCGGCAACGAGCTTGTTCCAGTTATCATCCCATAAAGTAGTGGAAACCACTTTTGTTCCGTTCAGGAAGAAATCCAGTTTACCCTTATTGCAGACAATTTCAGCCTTGTTCCATTCGCCGACAGGCTTAACTGTTTCTTTTGAGCTGGCTATCAGATCATACAGATCGCCTGCACGGTGTTTATGGATCTTTGCATCGGGGTGCCCGTCATTATCCAGTACCTGCATTTCAGGACCGGTGTTGTACGTGCTTTGATATTTGGGATCCTCGTTCACCAGGAATATGATACCGCTGTTGCCATTCTTCGAAATCTTCCATTCAAGTTTCAGATGAAAATTTTCGTATTCCTGGTCGGTAATGATATCCCCTCCTTCAACGCCCTGCTTTTTCGCAGCGGGATCCAGATGCAGGGTTCCGTTATCAGCCTTCCAGGCCGAACTGGTCACCGTTTTTCCATAGATGTGCCACCCGCTCGTGGTTTTTCCATCAAAAAGGGGAACCCAGCCAGATTTCTGGCCTGCATTTTCTGTATTCATTGTGGATGTGTTTTTAAATGAGGCGCAGGATATAAATATGCCGCAGACCAATGCCGGTAGAATAAAACGTTTCATAGTTATTAATTTACTCTTTTAATGATAAAACATATTTTGCCATCTCTTTGGCGTCGTCTTCGCTTACAGCAGGATGGGGAGTCATAGGGATATCTCCCCAAACGCCGCTTCCTCCTTTGATGATTTTACCAGCCAGGTATTCGACGTCTTTGTCCGTCTGGCTGTACTTTTTGGCAATGTCCTTATATGCAGGGCCGATCAGTTTGTCATTTACTTTATGACAGGTGAGGCAGTCGGATTCGGAAATAAGCTGAGCACCTTTCTCATACGCTCCGCTGGGCGCAGAACCTTCCGCCCGGTTGATACCGATATTGTTGACATTGGTATCCACTTCTGTCTGCCGGCTTGAAGCCGCAAGATCAGCCGCCGCGCTGGTATCTCCGCCGGCGGTTTTATCCGAACTACCCCCGCAGGCTGTGATAAGTGCATAAAAACTAAAAAGGATCAGTGTTTTTTTCATGTGTGTTATTTTATTTATTAATTCCAAGGATATTTTTATTTGCTGCCAGATCAATACCAGAAGCGGCAAAGTCGTCAAACGCCTTGTCTGTCACCCTGATAATATGGTTGCGAATAAATTCTGCTCCCTCTCTCGCCCCGTCTTCCGGATGTTTAAGAGCACATTCCCACTCCATTACCGCCCATCCTTCAAATCCGTATTGTGCTAACTTACTAAAAATTGCTTTAAAATTAACCTGGCCGTCGCCGAGCGAACGAAAGCGTCCGGCCCTGTCCACCCATCCCTGGTATCCGCCATAGACTCCCTGTCTCCCCGAGGGATTGAACTCGGCGTCCTTCACATGGAACATCCGGATACGGTCTTTGTAGAGATCGATATATTCAAGATAATCGAGGCATTGCAAGATAAAATGCGACGGATCATAAAGAAGGCAGGCACGCGGGTGAGCATTCACCTTTTCCAGGAATCGTTCAAAGGTAATTCCATCGTGAAGGTCCTCTCCGGCGTGCACTTCGTAACACAGGTCTATTCCGCATTCATCGAAATAGTTCAATATCGGCATCCACCGGGAGGCCAGTTCCTCAAAACCTGTTTCTACCAATCCGGCAGGTCTCTGCGGCCAGGGGTAAACCATCGGCCACAAAAGGGAGCCACTAAAAGTAGCATGGGCCTTCAACCCCAGGTTCTGTGATGCTTTAGCGGCATATTTGAGCTGCCGGACGGCCCATTCCTGTCTTGCTTTGGGGTTGTTTCTTACTGCCTCAGGGGCAAAGCCGTCAAACAGCTGATCATAAGCAGGGTGCACGGCTACCAGCTGTCCCTGCAGATGCGTGGAGAGCTCAGTAATTTCGAGTCCCGCTTCCCTTACCAGACCGCTGATTTCGTCTGCATAATCTTTACTTTCTGCAGCCTTCTGCAGGTCAATGAACCGGGGGTCGGTTGTAGGGATCTGAACCCCTTCGAAGCCAAGATCTTTTGCCCAGCGGCAAATGGATCCGAGGCTGTTGAACGGAGCCTGTTCCCCTATGAATTGTGCCAGAAATACGGCAGGGCCTTTTATTGTTGTCATATTGGTTAAACTGTAAAATCAATCCATTTTTGTTCTGAACGGCCTGAAGCAATCACGTTCTCAATAAATGCCATTCCCCTTACCCCTTCCTCCATCCCGGGGTAGTCCAGCCATTCCGGTTTTGCTTCATCTCCGTTGATCTTTGCCCGCACAGAAAGCGCAAAATTGCGGTACAGGTTGGCGAAAGCTTCCAGGTACCCTTCCGGGTGCCCTGCCGGGACACGTGTATTATGAGTTGCAAAAGAGCTCAGGTAGCTGCCTCCTGTACGCAGAATTTCAGACGGCCTGTCCGGCCATTTTAAAAGAAGAGTATTAGCGTCACTTTGCTGCCATTCAATGCCTCCTTTTTCTCCGTACACCCGGATCCTGACATTGTTTTCCTCCCCGGCAGCTACCTGCGTCGCCATCAGGAGTCCTGAAGCGCCCCCGGAAAATTTCAATAAAGCAGCTCCGTCGTCATCCAGCCTGCGGCCTTTCACTACAATATTTATGTCAGCACATATACGGTTTACCTGCAATCCGCTCACATATTCTGCAAGATTAAAAGCGTGAGTTCCGATATCGCCCATAGCCCCCGCAATCCCGCTTTGCTGAGGGTCGGTGCGCCAGGACGCCTGCTTATTCCCGGAACCTTCTTCAAAGCTGCTCAGCCATCCCTGAGGATATTCCACATAAACTTTGCGGATCTCTCCGAGCTTCCCGGAAGCCACAATTTGCTTCGCTTCTTTAACCATAGGATAACCGGTATAGGTATGTGTAAGACAGAAGAGCAAGCCTGTTTCCGAAACCAGCCGGGCCAGTTCCTTCGCCTCCCGGAGTGAGAACGTTGCAGGCTTGTCCAGGATCACGTGGAAACCACTCTCCAGGGCGAGTTTAGCAGGCTCATAGTGCAGGTGATTAGGGGTGACGATACTTACCACCTGAACCCGTTCTTCCGGTGGCAATTGTTTTTCGCGTTCAAATAGTTCGGCATAAGAACTATAGATCCTGTTTTCATTGAGACCAAGCATGATGCCGCTGGCTCTTGCTTTCTCCGTATCGCTGCTGAAGGCACCGCAAACAAGTTCATATTGATCGTCAATCCTGGAGGCAATCCGGTGCACGGCACCTATAAATGCCCCCGTTCCGCCGCCTATCATTCCGAGTTTTAGTTTCATGCGTTATGGGTTATGAATTAAGAGTTATGAGTGTTGTTAGTTATGGATTATAGGATATGAGTTGGAGCAATTATGCTATTAGTTGCAGGAGTTTTAAGTTATGAATTATGGACTTCGTCACACATAACTATATACATCCGCTTTCGTAACTCATCACTCATAATCCATAACTCCTAACTCTTTACGTCGCCCAGGCGCGATCGCCTTTCTTGTAGGGTACGCAACCATTGTACTTTCCGGGAATAGCTACATAGCGGAGGGCCTTTGTTGCTCCAGCCTCCGATGTAAAATATCCGAGGAGGGTGAGCTGTTTCATCATGGTGAAATAATGATTGGGGGCATCCTCTTTTTTGTCTTTCTGATATTGTTTCTGTTCATTATCAAGATGAGTCAAAAATTCGGTGCGCTGTTTCGCATCGCACTCCATAAAAGGCTTGCTGTATTTCTTTTTACATGCATCGTCGAGTTCAGACAGGCCTTTCATAAATACACGCTGATCTTCAGGGCCATAACAATCTTCCACCATCATGGTGATAAACGCTCCCACTTTGGCATCCTTTGCCCCGGGTGTGCTGGTTCGGGGAAGGATCGTTTCGGCAATCTCATCCAGCAAGGCCAGTTGATCGGTGTTAAACAGATCGTTCACTTTATCGGGCCGGGGCGTACATGCCATATCAACAAAAAGTTCCGCTCCTATTATGGTACCACCGAGCAGCCATGCTACCCGGGAAATTGCATCTCTCCTGTTCATTGAATTTTTCCTGTTGTTAAACACCCAGTTTCCATCCCTGACGATATTCCCGCTTTACAAACTGGTTTACGTCGTCAAAATTGGTCACCTTCATATTCTGATTATCCCAAAGAAGCTTTATATACCGGCCAGGGTACTCAAACCCGCTTCCATCTGACTTCGGTTTCTGAATATCGAAACCGCGTATGGCCAGATTGGCCATCAGGAGAGCTTCTGTCACAGGTCCGGCAATTTCAAAGGGAGAGCTTACCTCTTTCTTTCCGTATCCGGCAATGCAGGCTTCTACCCATTGAGCGTAATGCCCGTTCGCACTTTGCGGAACTCTGGGAATCGTTTTGGGCACCTGGACCTCCCGGTTCCTTGAAAGCGGAAGGAGCCTTGGATCAGCGCCATAGGTACTGCACATCATTTTTCCTTTTGTTAAGATAAAAAGGGTGACATTACCTCCATCACCAAACAATTCGTTTGGACCGAGTTCCTCAGGCCTTTCGGGCTGAATACCACCATCCATCCAATGCAGCCTTACAGGCCCCTGGGTTTTGTTTGTCTTGGGGAAAGTCATGGTGACGTGACTGGAAGGAGGACAACTTTCTGGGAAGTATCCTCTTTTAAATTCGTCGACATAGACGCTTCCGACGCTGCACTCCACATCCTTTACATACGCCAGGTTTAAGACCCGGAAAGCCGGTTCAATCAGGTGGCAACCCATGTCGCCGAGGGCGCCGGTACCATAATCCCACCATCCCCGCCAGTTGAACGGCACCAGCTTGTCGATGTAATCCTTATAAGGTGCTGTACCCAGCCACAGATCCCAGTCCAGTTCCTTAGGTATATCCGCTTTAGAAGCAGGCCAGGGAATTCCCTGAGGCCATACAGGACGGTTGGTCCAGCTGTAAACAGTATGCACATCTCCTATTATCCCTGCATTATACCATTCCATCAGTTGCCTTACACCATCTCCGGAAGCTCCCTGATTTCCCATTTGAGTCACGACTTTATACCGTTTGGCTGCGTCGGTAAGCACGCGAGCTTCATAAATATCATGAGTAAGAGGCTTCTGGACATATACATGCTTACCTAGTTGCATAGCTGCAAGCGTGGTAATAGCGTGATTGTGATCGGGAGTGGCAACGGATACCGCGTCAAACTTTTTCGCTTCCTTATCAAAAAGTTCCCTCCAGTCTTTATAATACTTTGCCTTAGGGAAAGCCTTCCTGCTTTCGGCAGCCCTGCGGTCGTCCACATCACATAAGAAGGCGATTTCGGCTTTTCCGCTTTGGAAGAAACTTGCTATATCACTCTGTCCTTTTCCCCCGGCGCCTACTCCGGCAATCACCAGGCGGTCGCTTGGTGCAAGAAATCCTTTTCCTCCCAGCACGTGTCGGGGCACGATCATAAAGCCGGCGGCTGCAACAGCCGCATTTTTGATAAAGTCTCTCCTCGAAGATCTTGCAGCTTCAGAGTTGATTTTTTTTTCTGACATAAAACTAAAGGTTAAAATGATTACTCAGATATTTCTTTTCTTAAGTTCCTTCACGGCGTGATCTACGGCTCTGGCCGTTAAGGCCATATAGGTAAGCGAAGGATTGACACAACTTGCAGAGGTCATACAGGCTCCGTCTGTAACATAGACGTTTTTAGCATCCCATACCTGGTTCCATTCATTCAGAACTGATGTTCTGGGATCACGTCCCATTCTCGCCGTTCCCATTTCATGAATTCCCTGTCCCATCGCATACCCTGAATCGTAAGTAGCGGGATCCTTCACTCCTGCGGCGGCAAGCATTTCCTGCGCATCAGTCATCATGTCCTTACGCATTTTATGCTCATTTTCTTTAATCTCACAATCAATTGCCAGAACAGGAAGGCCCCATTTATCTTTCTTTGTCTTGTCGAGGCTAATCATATTTTCGTGATATGGCAGGGTTTCTCCGAAAGAGCCGAGTCCTATGCGCCATGGCCCCGGTTCACAAAGGGCATCCTTAAATTCAGCACCAATGTTGAATTCTGCAATTTCCCGGCCCCAATTCTGCCTGCTGGCGCTGCCCTGGTATCCGAAGCCTCTCACATAATCCCGCTTTTCCCCGAAGAGGTTCCTGAAACGCGGGACATAAATACCGTTCGGGCGGCGTCCATAGTAGTATTTGTCTTCAAAGCCTTCCACAATTCCAGCAGCACCGCATCTGAAATGATGGTCCATCAAATTGTGCCCCAGTTCGCCGCTGCTACTGCCCAGCCCGCCTTCCCAGACGTCCGTGGCCGAATTCATCAGCACCCAGGCGGAGTTAAGTGTAGAGGCACATACAAAGACTACTTTTGCGAAAAATTGGTATGTCTGATTAGTTTCCGCATCCAATATCTCCACCCCTGTTGCTTTTTTCGTATCCTTATCATACAGGATCCTGGTGACGATGGAAAATGGCCGGAGCGTCAGGTTGCCCGTGGCCATAGCCGCAGGCAGCGTAGAAGATTGTGTACTGAAATATGCCCCAAACTGGCACCCCAGCCAGCATTTATTACGGTACTGG
>JBQGEO010000734.1:0-2519 GCA_052039655.1 Pararcticibacter sp. | reverse complement strand
TTCAGCCAGTTTGGCGACATATTCGGTGGCGGCAGTCCCTTTGAAAGCTTTTTCGGCGGCGGACATTCCGGCGGCAGCCGTCGTGCCGCACGCGGTACCAACCTCCGCATCAAGGTAAAATTAAATCTTGAGGAGATTGCTAAAGGCGCAGAGAAAAAGATTAAGGTGAACAAACTTGTTGTTTGCAGCACATGTGACGGCACGGGCGCAAAAGACAAATCTTCGTTCCATACCTGTAATACCTGTGGGGGGGCCGGAAGTGTGAGGAGAGTAACCAATACGATCCTCGGACAGATGCAAACTACCAGTACCTGCCCTACCTGTAATGGTACCGGGACCCAGATAACCTCAAAGTGTACCGTATGTCATGGTGATGGCGTAGTCCGCGGAGAAGAAACTATTTCCATCAACATACCAGCAGGAGTAAGTGAAGGGATGCAGCTGTCTATGAGCGGAAGAGGAAATGCGGCCCCTCACGGCGGGATTCCCGGCGACCTGATCATACTGATAGAGGAAGTTCCTCACGAAACCCTGAAACGGGAAGGCAATAACGTAGTATATGATCTTCATATCAGTTTCCTTGATGCCGTGCTTGGATCAAGCGTAGAAGTACCTACGATTGACGGCAAAGCCAAGATAAAGATTGAACCAGGGACGCAGGGAGGAAAGATCTTACGTCTTAAAGGAAAAGGTATTCCGGAGGTAAACTCCTATCACCGCGGTGATCAGCTTGTGTACGTCAATATCTGGACGCCTAAAGCTATTTCCCGTGAAGAAAGAGACCTTTTGGAGAAATTGCAGAACTCTCCCAATTTCAAGCCCCAGCCGGGAAAGAACGAGAAAAGTTTCTTTGAACGGATGAGAGAATATTTTGAATAACAGGAAATCACATAAGTATTAAAAAGCCACCTTAAGGGTGGCTTTTTAATACCTTTTATAAAAATCACAACATGACATCAGTATATCTTGCAGGTCCCCTGTTTACAGCTGCCGAGATGAAGTTTAATAAGGAATTATCTGAAATTCTTCAAAAGAAAGGATATCAGGTATTCCTTCCACAGGAAGAATGCTTGGATAAGAACACAGAAGAGATATTTCATCTCTGCAAAGCAGGCGTTGAATCGGCATCTGCGGTGGTCGCAATTATGGACGGGGCAGATGCCGATAGCGGTACCTGCTGGGAGTGCGGATATGCAGCGGCTAAGGGCATTCCTGTCATTATCGTAAGGACGGATATCCGCGACAGCGGCGATACCAGGGGCTTTAATGCCATGCTTTATTATAGTGCTGCCGCCGTAATAGAAGATCGCGTTAACTATACAGAAAAGATCCTCGAAGCTTTAAAAAATGTCCAAGCTTAATGACCGGCTGCACCGGCTCTTAATCTTCGCCCCCATTTGATATGAAAAAACGCATTGCAGTTCTTGACCTCGGAACCAATACATTCCATTTACTGATAGCTGATACAGAAGGCGGCAAAATTGCGGCTCCGCTGGTTGCCGAAACCCGCGCCGTAAAACTTGGAGAAGGCGGAATTAGTAAAGGATATATCACTGAAGCGGCTTTCAGCAGAGGCATCGAAACGCTGCGGTTTTTCAAATCACTTATTGACCAGTATGCTGCTGAAGAGATTCATGCGGCAGGAACTTCCGCCCTGAGAAGCGCTTCGAACGGGCCGGATTTTATCAGGGAAGCAGAACAGCAAACAGGAATAAAGATCGTTCTTATCGATGGCGTTCGCGAAGCTGAGCTGATCTACAAAGGGGTACGCCAGGCAGTAAAGCTGACAAAACCAGCTTTAATTATGGACATTGGAGGGGGAAGCGTTGAATTCATTTTTTGCGATGAACATGAAGTGTTTCACAAAAAGAGTTACCCGATAGGGGCAGCAAGGCTGATGGATAAATTCCATCACTCAGATCCAATTTCAGAGGAAGACGTTCAGTCGATCTTCCACTACCTGGATGAACAACTCGAAGATCTTAAAGAGAATGCCCGCAAATTTAAACCCGCGATACTTATAGGTTCAGCAGGTGCCTTTGAAACCTTCGCTGAACTTACCACCAAAATGTCGGGCTCTTCACCCCTAACCGACAGCACCAGCTTTTTCTTCACTCATGACCAGCTCCTCTCTGTTCTTCTTGGTATCATTCTGTCAACACACAAAGAACGTGCTGAAAATGAATCCATTACTCCTGTAAGGGTTGATATGATCGTAGTCGCCTCAATTCTTACTTCTTACATCATCCGGGAACTTCAGATAAAGGAAATAGCCATGTCGGCGTATTCTCTGAAGGAAGGGCTGCTTTATGAAAGAGCGTTATGAGTTATGAATTATGGGTTATGAATTATGAGTTATGGGTTATGGGTTATGGGTGAGTTGGGAGCTAGAGGATATTAGTCATAAGTTATGCTATTGGGGAAGATTGCAGGTGGCATAATATACCTGAATAAAATCGTCCATTTATCAGGAACAAATCAAACTAAACTCAAAATTCACAGCTTAAAGCGGGCTATAA
>JBQGEO010000733.1:0-2988 GCA_052039655.1 Pararcticibacter sp. | reverse complement strand
GGCAATCCTATGCGGAATATTCAGTATCTCGGACGAAGTGCGTCCCCATATCTTTAATATATTATCATTTGCCTGTTCTGTAATGTGCTCAGGACCTCTCAGCACACACATTCCGAGGGGAGCCTGTTCAAAAATTCCCCGGAACAGATCTTCTCTCTCCGCCAGTTTGTTATAAAGTACCTGCAATTGTTGTTCCGCCTGCAGAAGCTCTTCATTCGATGCGGTCAGCTCTTCGTTGATAGCGATCAGTTCGTCATTACCCGTTGTAACTTCTTCGTTGAGGGCCTCCAGTTCTTCCTGCCGTTCCTGTAGTTGTTGCCTGGCACGAATAATCTCTGTGATATCACTCACGCTGACCAGGATCGCTTCAACATTTCCCTCCAGGTCGAATAAAGGGTCATAACTGAAATCTACATAGTGTTCATTAGCCTCTCCTTCCGGGGAGACGATCACGGCTGGTACCTCTGGCATGGAAACCCTCTTCCCTGTATCAAATACTTCTGCCAGTAAAAGTGGGAAAGGCTGGTCTTCAAGCTCCGGAAAAACAGCCATAAGTGGTTTGCCCAGCACATCTTCTTCCTTTCGCGTCCATATCTCAAGCATTCTCTGGTTTGCCACCTCTATAACAAGGTCGCGCGTTTTAAGTATTGCAAGAGCGAACGGAGTGGTCATTACCATTCTTTTCAGCCTGAACTCACTTGCCTCAAGATTCTTTTTGGCCGCTACCTGGGGTGAGACGTCCGACGCCACCACCATGATGCCGACCGTTGCACCTGTTTCATCCTGCAGGGGATGATATACAAAATTATAATACCGGGGATTAGAACCTCTGCCGGAAGGCAGTACCGCTTTCGCTTCATAAGCGATATATGGCTTCCCG
This sequence comes from Pararcticibacter sp., assembly GCA_052039655.1. Taxonomy (GTDB): domain Bacteria; phylum Bacteroidota; class Bacteroidia; order Sphingobacteriales; family Sphingobacteriaceae; genus Arcticibacter. Next base: position 2,108 of record JBQGEO010000733.1, on the reverse strand, counting down.
CTTACAAGCACATCCCTCATAAGCTGGGGAAATGGCTGGCCTTCCAGTTCCGGCAGCGCGGTCAGAAGCGGCAGACCTATAACAGATCCGTTCTTTCCCCAAAAATCCAGAATCATTTTGTTGGCCGATTCAATGACCAGGTCTTCGCCGGTAAGCAGACAAATTCCCACAGGCGCATCCTTAATCAGTAAGTTTGCTTTCTGTTCGCTCAAAAATAATTCCCGGGTTCTGGCGATTACCCTGTCTTCAAGCTGCTGGTTTAAAAGAATCAGTGTCTCCCTGGATTCATTCAGGTCTTCATTAATTGCCGTCAGCTCTTCATTCGTCGCAGTAAGCTCATCATTTAAAGCCTGTTGCTCTTCCAGAAGCTGCATCTCATTTGTTCTTAGTTTCTGCAGTTCAGTCTGACTCTCAACGGCCTGTGTCCGGTCATAAACAGTAAATATCAGGTATGTTACTTTGTCCTGTTGAGTGACCGGGCTGATTTCTATTTGCAGCCAGCGGACTGGTTCAGCGGAATGCGGATCTTTCTGTAAAAAGGGAGCTGTCGAAATACGCTGCCTCCTTTGCAGAGCTTCCTCCACCGCCATTTCCAGGCTTCTTCTGTTTCCCCCAAAAGCATCAGGGTAGGAAACCGACCATAAGCTACGGCCGGATAGTTCTCCATTTACGCCCAGCAGGGCAGCGTTGGCCTCGTTACAGGCTACAACTGTAAAGTCGGGAGTGTCAGCTGTCGTAATTAACCTGGTCTCAGGCAGTTGATTAAAAACTGCATAAAATAACGGATCTTTTATATGATGCATTTACCGGCAACATTTATCATAAGGTATTCTGCAATAATAATCCAACATTAATGTTGAAAGCTATAAATATACTAAAAGAATAAGAAACGCAGGTCTGGTTATACTTAAAAATTGCCGGAAGAACCCCTGGAATGTGCCGCCCGGAGAGCTGCTGAAGCGCGGTTTGGGTGTGCAGATCTGAGAAGAAAACTGTTCATTTTCTATGACTTAACCTCCTGTTCAATATGTATATATTTAATTCTATATGCATACCTATATGAGGAACCAAACTTCCATACCATTCGAAGATGCAACACTTATTTCTGCATCGGTCCTGGATATTGGAAAACGCGTTTCTGGTCAGTCCCTGCTTATTGAAGAGATTGGTGATTATATTCCGGGTAGTGTGATGGTCCAGGACCTGGTGGGTATGACTAACAATTATATGAATAAGCAGGGATGTGAAATTCTGAGGCATAGTAAGGAAGAACTATTCACGATGGGCCCAGGGTACTTCAGGAAGTTTTTTCCAGAAGATGAAGTCAGATTTCTTACAGGAAAATTTCATCAGTTCATCAGTGAGAGAGATTACAATAAAGTATTTAGTTTCTTTCAAAGGGTGAGGCCGGATGAAAGTGAAGAATATAAATGGTATTTAACCACGTCACGTCTTATCCCGGTCATGTCTGAAACCGATATACCGGAGGTTATGCATATCTCTTTAGATGTTCAGAGTTTGCCTGTGGCCGGAAAGCATATCAGGAACCTTGGCCATGATAACAGCTACCAGCTTAAATATTACCATAAGTTTAATTTGCTGAGTAAGAGAGAAAAGGAAATTATAATTGCTATTTGTCAGGGCTTTAGTAGTTTAGAGATCAGTGACCGTCTGTTTATCTCCATACATACTGTCAATAACCACCGCAAAAATATCCTGACTAAGCTGGAAATCTCCTCGCTTGCCCAGTTAATCAGGTTCGCCGTTGCCTTCGGGCTTGTGGAATAACCGAAGCAGATATTCAGGTTCACCATTTGTATTTCCGCATTCTTAACTGATATTTGCCGTTAGAAATTAACAGTTTTAACATGATGCAATCACTAAACGAAAAAACTGCTCTTATTACCGGAGCGGGAAAGGGATTAGGAAAAGCAATAGCGCTGGCCCTGGCAGCTGAAGGAGTGAACCTTGGCCTTATTGCCAGAACTACAAACGACCTGGAAAAAATAGCAGAAGAGGCAAAATCTATAAACAGCACGATAAAAGTTTCCCTGGCTTCAGCCAATGTGGGGAGTTATGATGAAGTGAAGAAGGCAGTATCCGCGCTT
>JBQGEO010000732.1:0-1688 GCA_052039655.1 Pararcticibacter sp. | reverse complement strand
TATTTATTAAAACGGACAACTTACTGTTTATAACTCGTCTCAATTCTTCGTCATTCCCTTAATTCCATTATTTTTGCAGGCTAGGGTTATGGAACAATATCTTCAGCATCCGGTATTTAGGAACTTAGGCAAGTTGGCAGACGAAGCAGGTCTTTCGGTATATGTGATTGGAGGTTTTGTGAGGGACATCTTCCTTGAGCGTCCGTCAAAAGACATTGATATTCTGGTGGTTGGAAACGGAATTGAGTTCGCAGAAAGAGTTGGCCACGCTCTGAGAAGTCAGGTTTCTGTATTTAAAAACTTTGGCACTGCAATGCTGAAATATAAAGAGCTGGAGATCGAGTTCGTCGGTGCACGAAAAGAATCTTACAGATCTCATTCCCGGAAACCGATCGTTGAAAACGGAAGTCTGGAGGATGATCAGAAAAGAAGAGATTTCACGATCAATGCAATGGCAATCAGCCTGAACAGTTCTTGTTTCGGCCGGTTGATCGATCCGTTCGACGGAGTATCCCACCTCGACGAACGCCTGATAAAGACTCCTCTCGATCCTCAGGAAACATTTTCAGACGACCCGCTGCGAATGATGAGAGCTATCCGTTTTGCATCACAATTAAACTTCAAAATTGCAGATGATGCACTGGAGGCTATAAGTTTGAATAAACACAGGATAGAAATTGTATCAAAAGAAAGAATTACAGACGAGTTGAATAAGATTATTCTGTCGCCTGTGCCTTCTGTAGGATTCAATTACCTGTTTGATACCGGACTCCTCCACCTGATATTCCCTCAAATGACTGAGCTATGTGGTGTTGAGTTTATCAATGGAAAAGGCCATAAAGACAATTTCTACCATACTCTGGAAGTTCTCGATAATATTTCTCTATACAGCAACGACCTTTGGTTACGGTGGGCTGCTATCCTTCACGACATTGCCAAACCGGCGACTAAACGCTTTGATACGAAACAAGGCTGGACATTTCATGGACATGAGGACAGGGGCGCGCGCATGGTTCCTAAAATTTTCGCGCAGCTAAAATTACCATTGAATGAGAAGATGAAATTTGTTCAAAAACTCGTTCAGCTGCATCTCAGACCAATTGTCCTTGCACAGGACGAGGTAACCGACTCCGCGGTCAGACGGCTTCTATTTGATGCAGGCGAGGATATCGACAGCCTGATGATGCTTTGCCATGCAGACGTGACTACGAAGAACGAATATAAGAAAAAGAAGTACAGGCAAAACTTCGAGCTGGTAAAGCAAAAACTGAAAGACGTTGAAGAACGTGATCAGATCCGCAACTGGCAACCACCTGTTACAGGGCTGGACATCATGGATACATTCGGCATCAAAGCAGGAAGAGAAGTGGGGATCATTAAAAATCACATCCGGGAGGCCATACTGGAAGGAGAAATAAAAAATTCCAGGGAAGATGCGATAAGGTATATGGTCGAAAAGGCCAGGGAAATCGGCTTAAACCCTGTAAAGGATATAAATAATTAATTTTCAAACTTTCTTATAGAAAAGGCGTTAATGTTACGCCAATTTTTTTTTATTTCGCATATAATTCAAATCAACATGGCTATCTACAGATTCAGGGTTTCCTTTGAAGATTACGATGATGTGGTAAGGGATATTGACATTAAATCCACCCAAACATTTGAGGATCTGCACCTTGCTATTCATA
>JBQGEO010000731.1:0-4423 GCA_052039655.1 Pararcticibacter sp. | reverse complement strand
CGTCTACACCTTTAGAATTCGCATATTTTATCAGATCCTTCATACGATCCTTTCCGATATTCGTATCCCACAAAGCGTCAATAAGAATGTATTCATACTTCATCGCTGCCGCAAGATCAATATATTTCACCTGGTCATCGTAATTCATACTGTTATCCTGCCAGATGATCCAGCTCCATACAGACCGGCCATACTTAAATTTAACTGACGCTTCATAAAGGGGGTCGACCACATCAAAAGGGATGGTGGTTTCAACAATGGGCTTAAGGTTCTCTCCTACTGTAATCGTTCTCCAGGCTGTCACACCAGGCAACGCAATTGCCGCACCAGTACTCCCGAACCCATTATTTTGTCTGACGTCGGGGTATTCAATTGAATAGACGCCATCTTCGGAGCGTTCACTTAAGTGCGAAGCGCAGTAGAGACTGCTAACTCCTGTTTCTGACAGAAGAACCCACCCGTTTTCTCCCACGCGAAAGAGTCCCGGGAAAACATACCCATTTTTATGCTGCCGCGGCTTTACCAATGGAGCATCAGCAGTATAAGCATTTTCATAACTGGGAGTTGTCCTGGCAAAGCCCACCATCGGGCTCATCATGTCAGAAAGAAAGGTAGTGGTAGCAGCCGGGAACCTGAATCCCGTTTCTTCTTTTTCAACCACACATGCCATACGCTCCCCCCAGGCCGGAATCTCATAACGGAAGGCAATATCATTATTGCTCACCTGAAACACTACGCTGATTTTCTTTTTAGCTGCATTTTCCAACGTACAGATGAGCTTATTTGCAACATAATGAACTTCAGACTGCTTTATTTTTTCTTCGGTATATTTTTTATCGACGTTCCCTTCTGATTTACCAAGGTACTTCATTTCAGAGGTAAAATCACCTTCGTTCGTTTTAAGGCCAAGCGGAGAGTTCTCTATCATGACCTTGCCTTTATAAAACACAGAATAAGAAACTTTGCCTGCGCTAACAGCAAGATCGAGCTTTAGATGCTTATCAGGACTAAAAATGCTTGCATCCTGAGCATAAGTAAAAGCGACAAGAAGGCTAAGAATTGGGGTAAGAAAGATTCTCTTCATTCGATGAATTTATGGTTATTGTGTGTGTGTGTGTGTGTGTGTTGTTTTGCAGTTTATAAAAGCTGGCGGTTCTTCGTAAAAAAAGCAACAATAAGCAGCAAATATACCGGGTTCCAGAATTTACGCCCCGCACGAATGTTTAATTATCAGGCAGAAATGTCAAATTGCGGATAGGAGGACAGAAAAAGGAGAAAGAAGCGTCTCCTAATCCTAAAGGCTATATCCTTACTAAAACGATCTGCCAAACACCCACTAAATTGATAGTACAATGCAACATCCCGGAAGAACAAAGACTAACTCCCGGGAAGCGTTAAAGCAAACTATAGGGCCAAAGATATTAGGACTCTTAGTTTACATATAAGGTACTTGTTTAAATCACCAGGACACTGATACAAAAGACTTCCCCCGGGAAGCTTCTGCGAATATGTCAATCCACTGGTTTCCAGACGTACTCAATGTACCGCTTTGATACTTGGAACCTTCGTTTTGGCTTTCGAGAGTATAGGTGCCCCCTCCATACTGGATCCAGATAAATCCATAGTGTCCTGCTCCATACGATTCGAAAGAGGCGTTGTACATAATGCCAGAAGAAACGGAAGCATAGAATGCATAAACGGATGACTGCATATCCCCATAAATGGAAGTAGCCATACAAAAGCGTAAGCTCTCATTACAATACGTTCCGCCCTGAGCTTTTACAGAAGCTGTACCCAGCGCAATAAACAAAAGAGATAAAACCAGAACTGAATGAATTTTCTTTTTCATAATCTTTAAATTTTAAAAGTTATTGATTTATTGGGAGTTAGTCTTTTCCTGGCAGTTTAGAGATATTTCTTATACTCTATCTTGTTTTCACAAGGATATTTAGGCGTTAAGAGCTTTAAGCATTCTTCTTTCACTTCCTTTAGCTTTGCTGATTTCATCTCTCCTGCAATCTCCTCTTTCACTTCATCCAATGACATATTGCGCCGCCCGTAATCGTAATTTTTTATTATTACCGAATATTTTCCGGCAAGTTCCGTCGGAGGCAAAACCTGGCCATTTTTCGAAAGTAATAACCGTTGCATTACCCTTCCGGATAAGACAGGTTTTCTATAGCTTGAATTAATATTCCATTCAATATTTTCGACGCCTTTTATCTGATTGACATTCAGTTTATCAGTGTGATACCGCAAGATGTCTGAAAACCCGTTGTTCACATCTGATGCATTCTTAAAAGAGAAAACAGACACATTTACTCCCACAGGCTGGACATATTTGCTTTTGTACTTATTGTACCAGCCTGATATATCTTCCATTGACAGCTCAATTGAACTTTTCAGTTGTTCCGTTTCGTAATAGTCGTAAATAAGATTCTTCCGGTAATTTTCCCGGTCGAGTATAAATTTAGGATCGGCTGTTATCCCCCACTCCTGAGCCTTTAGATATGAATACTCGCCGTAAACCAGAGATTGTATAATTTCCCCTATTTGTTGAAGGCTTCTTATTTCCGGTTTCAGGGGCAGGTAGTTATAATAGTTTATTAAATCCGAAACAGTGTAGCGGATCCTTTTTTGTTTCAAAATATAGGTAAACGCATCCAGGGTTAATATATCTTTAAAATCCTCTTTTTCAAATTCATGGAGTGGCGCTCTTGACGATAAGACACCTCCAAATTTGGCAAGCACATCAGAATTGTAAATAACATTGGTATTCGAATCAACCTCTTTCTTATATCCGGCCATTATCTCTGTCTCTTTCAGAAATTTCAGCTTTTGAATTATTTCATTATCCGGCGTACCATTCTTTGATAGAACAATATCTTTAATATAAAATATATAAGCCCCGTCCTGCATAGTCAGTATGGGCGTTATTTCATCTTTTTTCAAATTAAACAGGTACTCGTGATATTGTGAAAAGTCCGTAAAGGGCCATTCAATTATCTTCTCTTCGTAAAATATAGTGTTGTTTTTCTTACTGTTCTCTACAGCTACGCGAAATTTCGCCTTTCCTTGTAACTGAACTCCGCCAATAAAGTGCCTGGCGGAATCAAAACTTCCAAACCTAAGGTATTCTATACTGATTTTTTTCCGGCTCCGCTCCAGGGCCAGCTCAAGTTCCTTCTTATTGATGGTTAGTTTTCCATTTAGCATAAACTGCTCTAACAGACCTTTTCGCTGGGATATGATAAGTCTCTCCATACCTGCTACACCCTTTGCCACTTCCTGTCTATTGTTATAGCCCTTTTCATAGGCATCAGCCAGAAAATAAGTACGATCAACAAACCCTTCTATCCATTTCTTAATCTCAACAGCACCGGGTTGTTTATTAGCGGTATCACGATAAGCATCCTTAAACCGCTTAAGGTTCTTTTCAAACTCATATTCCGTTACATTAACCGTACCTGCACTCAGCACGACCTTATTAGCAGGAGGAATTTTATTTTCTTTCCGGCGGGAACATGAAAAACTGAAAAGAATAATGACAATTATTAGAAATCCTCTACTTTTCATAGTAAGCTTAGGGACTAGTTCTTCAATAATCAGGTGCTACCAGACGTCCTTCTGTCTGAGGTATTAAAATCTGGTCTTGTACAGTATTCAGGTAATGCGGCCAGGGGCCTGATGATAATTTTCAATAAGTGGATGGCCATCCAGAGGCCATCCACATGTTAGGAAAAACACTGATAATTTATCTGTACCCTGGGTTTTGGTATGCTGCCTTTTCTTCAGGAGTCATATCCATTGCGTCCAGCTGACTTTGCGGAATCGGCCGCAGATAAAGGTAGGGCTGAATGCTTCTGCTTATGGTAGCAGGCGTGTGATCGCCATACCTGTCACCGGAAATCTGGTAAGTAGCTGCAATTTCTGCCCATTTTTGCGTCCTTACCAAATCCAGCCAGCGGTAGCCTTCTCCATAAAACTCACGGGAGCGTTCCGCCAGTACGTAGTTAATATCAATTGTAGCCGGCGTTGCATTTGTCATGGCCACACTATGATCCTCTATCTTCTGAACATTTCCATTATTATTCCAACGCCATTTACCTGCCCGGGCACGAAGTACATTAATCAATTCACGAGCACTTTTTTGAGATTGGGTAGCGGCTCCTTTTACTGCCGCCTCCGCTGCTATAAGATAGAGCTCTGAGAACTTTGCAATATTAAAAGGACGAGTGCTTCCTGCATTAGGCTGTCCTAAGCCGGTTCCGTTATCAGTCCTGTACGGACCGAGTTTCCAAATCCCTGGATAAACCCGCCTGCTTATGCCATTAGGTGATATCACAAAGTCCGATCTTCCTGATAACACGCCGGCGCCCACACCACTTTGTCCTGCAGTACCAGGAGTTGGATAAACAATTGA
>JBQGEO010000730.1:0-6307 GCA_052039655.1 Pararcticibacter sp. | reverse complement strand
ATTGACACCTATGAAAACGATACTAAAACCGTACGTACTGGATTTTCTAAAAAGACAAGGATACCGGTATCTTTTGTTAAGAAAAGATTCAGCCAATGATGCCTTCCTGGGAAACATCACCTTTATTCCGGCAGTTACCAGGCCTGCTGCTCTCAGCCCTTGCATAGGATTCGATTCCTGCTTTTACATAGCCGGCGAAGCGGAAGAACTGGAACTATTATCAGATCAAAACCGGATCTCAGTCGTTCTGGATCATGAAGATGCCACCTTACTAAAGAAATATCTGATAGCAATGCCAGGATAAATCATGGCATAATATGTGAAGCATTTCCACAACAAAAAATCATGAAAAAGATACTGGTTCTGGATGACGACACAGCGATGCTGGAAGTGCTGGAAGCAGCGTTGGAATACGCCAGCTTCTCGGTCAAAACCGCGGTACAGTCGGATGCTATTTTCAATGAGATTAAAGAATTCACCCCCGATCTCGTGCTTGTAGACTATATCCTCAACGGGATCAATGGCGGAGAAATCTGTCATCAGATTAAGTGTAACCCGGCCACATCACATATTCCGGTTATCCTTATTTCTGCCTTTCCGCGGGTCCTTTTGTCTCTTGGCGACTATGGCTGCAATGCATTCATTCCAAAGCCGTTTGAACTGATCGACCTGGTTGAGCAAATTAACACCTGCATTCACAACTCTGCAAACCCTTAATTCCATATATTACCTTTTCAAAACCCCTCCCGGATCTCATTCATGACGATCCGGGTTTTTTTTACCCCTTTCACCGTTATTTCTCCCGGGAATACTGCAAATAATTCCAAATTAATCTTTAAAGAACTGATTTTATACCGATTTTTGCCGGTAAATCAGTTTAGCAATGTATAAAACACTTCAATCAGTACTACAGAAAGAGCTGTCAGAAATAGAAAACGCAGGACTTTACAAGCGGGAACGGATCATTACATCTCCCCAGGCTGCAGAAATACAGGTTCAGGGAGGCAAAACCGTTATAAATTTCTGCGCAAACAATTACCTCGGCTTGTCCTCTAATCCAAAGATCATCGAAGCAGCGAAAGCGGCTATGGACAGTCACGGATACGGACTCTCTTCCGTCAGGTTTATCTGCGGCACCCAGGATATTCATAAAGAACTTGAAAAGAAAATAGCCGAATTCCTTGGCATGGAAGATACCATCCTGTATGCAGCCGCCTTTGATGCAAACGGAGGAGTATTTGAACCCCTTTTCAATGAGCAGGATGCCATTATCTCGGATGAACTGAACCATGCGTCTATCATTGATGGTGTGCGTCTCTGCAAAGCGCAGAGATTCAGGTATAAGCACGATGACATGCAGGACCTGGAAGAAAAGCTGAAAGCCTCGCAACAGCTTCGTCACAGGATAATTGTTACAGATGGCGCTTTTTCTATGGACGGCACAATAGCTCAGCTCGACAAAATTTGCGACCTCGCCGATAAATACGAAGCTCTTGTGATGATAGACGAAAGTCACTGTTCCGGATTCATCGGAAAGACCGGTCGCGGAACACATGAGCATCATGGAGTAATGGACAGGATCGACATTGTTACCGGCACTTTAGGGAAGGCCCTTGGAGGAGCATCCGGAGGCTTCACTTCCGGAAAGAAGGAAATCATTGATATGCTGAGACAACGCTCCCGTCCATATCTCTTCTCTAATACACTTGCTCCGGCAATTACAGGTGCATCCATTGCGGTGCTCGACATGTTAACCGAAACCACCGAGTTAAGGGACAAGCTCGAGAGGAACACTCTTTATTTTCGTGAGAAAATGACACAGGCAGGTTTCGACATTAAGCCCGGCGTTCACCCTATCGTTCCGGTGATGCTCTACGATGCGAAACTTTCGCAGGAATTTGCAGCCAGGATGCTCGAAGAAGGGATCTACGTCATCGGATTCTATTATCCGGTAGTACCGCAGGGTAAAGCGCGGATCCGCGTACAAATATCTGCCGGGCACGAACAGGAACACCTTGACAAAGCAATTGCAGCCTTTACCAAAGTAGGCAAAGACCTTGGAGTGATCTGAAAAGACATCCCGCCAGGTCCGTGACCGATACAATTTAAGGGTTGAGTGTCCTCATTGGCCTCAACCCTATCCCCTCAATATATATTTTTATTAAATTTGCAGCTATACAGGAGATTTTTTAATCCTGGTGCTAAATTCATAAAACAGAATGCAAACTAAAATCAATCAATATACAGAAGAGATCAACGCCTTTGAACCAAAGTCAGCCGAAGAACTTGAGTCGTTCAGGATACGGTTCCTGGGTACAAAAGGACTCTTAAAAGATCTTTTCGATGAGTTTAAGACGGTCTCCTCTGAGGAAAAACGGGTGTTGGGAAAAGTATTGAATGAATTTAAGAAACTTGCAGAAGAGAAGCACCAGTCTTTTAAAGAGCAGTTTGAATCGGGCAACTCAGGTCAGGCCAGCGATCTCGACCTCTCACTGCCCGGGGAAGGCTTTACAATCGGCGGCCGTCATCCTTTGTCTCTTGTAAGGAAGGAAATTGTAGAGATCTTCAAAAAACTAGGCTTTACCGTTGCAGAAGGGCCAGAGATCGAAGACGACTGGCATAACTTCTCAGCGCTCAACTTTCCGGAAGAACATCCCGCGAGAGATATGCAGGACACCTTTTTCGTAAAAAAGGATGCCGAAAACGGAGATATCGCCCTTCGTACCCATACATCCTCTGTCCAGGTACGCATGATGGAGAACGGCAAGCCTCCTTTCAGGGCGATCATGCCGGGCAGGGTATACCGTAACGAAGCTATCTCAGCCAGGGCGCACTGCTTCTTCCACCAGGTTGAAGGACTTTACGTGGATGAGAATGTTTCCTTTGCCGATCTCAAGCAAACACTCTTCTATTTCGTTCAGGAGATGTTTGGAGAGGGTACTAAAGTAAGGTTCCGTCCTTCTTATTTTCCGTTTACGGAACCTTCTGCCGAAATGGACATCTCCTGTACTATCTGTAAAGGTGATGGCTGTCCATTGTGCAAATACTCGGGCTGGGTAGAAATCCTGGGCTGCGGGATGGTAGACCCCAATGTATTGGAGAACTGTGGTATCGACAGCAAAAAATATACAGGCTATGCCTTTGGCATGGGCATTGAGCGGATTACCAATCTGAAATACCAGATCAAAGACCTGCGTCTTTTTTCAGAAAACGATGTCCGGTTCCTGAAACAGTTTCAGAGTGAAATAATCTAATGCATCAAACCTATGAAAAAGACAGCGGTATTGGCAATCGGGATCTTCCTTCTTGTCTCCTGCGCGAAAGAAGATTCAGGAGTTCCGGATGTGTATGTGAACTACCGGTTCCTGGATGTGGAGTATGAAAGCAAACGTGACGAAAACGGCCTGTTCATGGTCTCAGGTCAAGGTGTAGCAGGGCTGATGATTTACAGGATATCCAGCGGCAACTACGTCGCATTTGACAGGTGCAGTACCGTAAACCCGGGACAAAAGTGCGCGGTGAAAGCAGAGGAGGGGTCGGCATTCACGGTTATCGACCCCTGCAGCGGAGCAAAGTTCTCTGTCATTGACGGAGCACCGGCCAAAGCACCTGCAAAGAAAGCCCTTAAAAAATACAATGTATCTCCTGCCGTGGGAGGCGGGTACACCGTAATAAATTAAAATGGAAGTCGACAAAATAAGAGAAAGTATTATTCAGGCCGCAAAGGAGCTTTTCAGAAAATATGGTTACCATAAAACCAGTGTCAATGAAATAGCCAAAAAAGCCAAAATAGCGAAAGCAACTATTTATAAATACTTCGAAAGCAAAGAAGTCCTCCTCCATTATATCCTCATGGATTATATCAGCAGCAGCGTGAACGAGATGATCCGCAGTTCTTTCGCTGAGAACAACAAAGAGGAATACCTCAGTAAGCTTATCTTCAAAACATGCCGGCTTACATACACAATCTGCAATGAATTTATCGGATGGGATTTCATCCGCGAATCAGCAAACTCACAGGGCTTTCTCAAGCTCCTCTCGGATGATCTTGAGACACTCCTGATAAGTTCTTTCAGGGAAACCAACCTGATGAAGAGCGACCAGAGCTATGCCGACAGTCTCCGCTTTTTGATTAAAGCCAGCAAAAGCATCGTGTTCTCCTATGCCTTCACCTCTGTCAGTGATGCAGATATACGGAAAAATTTCATAGGCTTTCAGAAAGAGATCCTTCCATACCTGATTAAAGCAACCCTGAAATAGTCCGCATACATCTGCGACAGTAACCTCCAATTAGCTTTTACAACTTCCGGATAACCTTCAGCCCATCGGCCTCCGGATTCCTGTGTTCATTGGCAGCGTTCAGCAGTCAGCGCCAAATTACGCGCCTTCCCAATGCTCTCATCTGTCTTTCCTCCCCTAGCTAAGCGAACCTGTAAACCAGCCCGATCCGTTGGATTGTAACAGATAGATCAAAATACCCGGATATCAAAAACTATTTTGGTTTTTGGTATGTTTTATTTATATATTAGTACAATAATCAAAAAAAAATTGCCATGAGTAAAGAGATCACTGAAATCTCAAACAGCATTGATGAGCAATTTGATTTTGTTGGAAACCCGTTTACAGGATTGATGGAGTTTATTTTGCGTTTCTTTAACTGACAAGATCGGAATTGCCTCTTTCCCCCTCCCTCCGGAGGGCACGGACATTCTATGATTTTCTTTCGCCCTCTTAACCTTAAATCCCCCAGCCGATTCGGTAGCTCATAATAATTATCTTAATTTTGCCGGATATGAAGAGAATACCGGCGGAATTAAAAAACATTGCCAATGTAAAGATCAGTGATATTGCAGAAGAAGGAAAAGGTGTGGGAAAAGTGGGAGACATGGTCGTCTTTGTTGAGAAAGCAATTCCGGGTGACCTGGTAGATATCGAACTGATCAGGAAGAAGAAAAGCTTTGCAGAAGCAAAAGTCACCCGCCTTGTTGAAGCTTCAGAACATCGCACGGTTCCTTTCTGTCCTCATTTCGGTACTTGCGGCGGTTGTAAATGGCAGCACATGACTTATGAAGCCCAGCTTTCCTTCAAGCAAAAATCCGTTACCGATGCCCTACAGAGAATAGCAAAGGTAGACACCAGTGCGACGGAACCTATCCTGGCATCATTTGAAACCAGATATTACCGCAATAAGCTGGAATTTACATTTTCAAACAAGCGCTGGCTGACAGAAGAAGATATACACAACAACAATGAAGCCGACCCGAATGCCCTTGGGTTCCACGTCCCTCTCCGGTTCGACAAGATATTGAATATTGAAACCTGTTACCTCCAAACTGACCCTTCCAATGAGATCAGGAACAGTATCAGGGAATTCGCACTTCAGAATAACATATCTTTCTACGACCTGAGAAATCACGAAGGTGCACTCCGCAATCTGATCATCCGCACCTCCTCCACAGGAGAATTGATGGTGATCGTGGTGTTTGCATACGCAGGAGAAGACGAAATTCAAAAAACGATGGAGTTTGTAAAAGAACGCTTCCCCCAGATCGTCTCTTTGCTTTACATTGTAAATCAAAAGAAGAATGATACCATTTTCGACCAGGATATTGAGGTGTTCGCCGGGAGAGACCATATCTTTGAAGAAATGGAAGGGCTTTCTTTTAAGATCGGGGCGAAGTCTTTTTATCAGACAAACTCTTTACAGGCGCATGAACTATACAGCATCACAAGGCAGTTTGCAGGATTCAGGGGCGACGAACTGGTCTACGATTTGTACACCGGCGCAGGTACCATCGCCAACTTTGTAGCCCGCCATGTAAAAGAAGTGGTTGGAATAGAATATGTCCCTTCCGCAATTGAAGATGCCAGGTTAAACTCTTCGATAAACGGAATTACCAATACTACATTTTATGCAGGAGACATGAAGGATGTCCTCACTTCCGACTTCGTTTTGCAGCATGGCAAGCCCGATGTGATCATTACCGATCCTCCCCGGGCGGGTATGCACGGAGATGTTGTCCAGCGTTTACTCGAGATCGGGGCACCAAAAATTGTATACGTAAGCTGCAATGCAGCCACTCAGGCCCGAGACCTTGCACTGCTGAAAGAAATGTACACTGTAACTAAAATACGCCCCGTCGATATGTTTCCGCATACGCAGCACGTCGAAAACGTTGTATTACTAGAAAAGACGATCAATTAAATATATCTCTATTTATTCTGATATAAGATGGATTTACAGGATTTATTAAATCAATCGGAGGATGGCGGAACCCCAAAGAAGGAAAGCCCGCTGAAGAGTCTT
>JBQGEO010000729.1:0-2098 GCA_052039655.1 Pararcticibacter sp. | reverse complement strand
AAGATTAGAGTTTCAGCAGTATCATATACCAATACCAAGCCATTCGCATACGGCCTTAAACATGCCGGTTCTTCATTCCTTGATAAGATAGAATTATCCTACGATATTCCTTCAGATTGTGCCAATAAACTTATTGAAGATAAAGTAGATATCGGCCTGGTTCCCGTTGCAGCCCTATTGAATATCCCCGACAATCATATTATCTCCGATTATTGTATAGGTGCCGTCGGACCGGTGAATTCTGTCTTTATTTTCAGCGAGAAACCGATCGGAGAAGTGAGCTCTGTCAGGCTCGACAGGCAATCCCGTACCTCGAACAATCTGGCAAAAGTACTTCTGAAATACTACTGGGAAAAAGACGTCCGGTTTGTAGAAGATGAAACGGAAACGGCAGATGCTTTCGTCGAAATTGGTGACCGCACCTTTGGCAAGAAGGACAAATATCCTTTTGCTTACGATATGGCCGAAGAATGGATCAACTTCAGCGGTCTGCCATTCGCTTTTGCCGTATGGGCATCAAACAAACCGCTGGATAAAGAATTTGTGAAAGAATTCAACGAGGTTCTGAAGTTCGGAATCGATCACCGCGAGGAAGTAGTAAAAGAACTGGAGCCCCGTGATGATTTTGATCTGCATGATTACCTGACAAAGCGGATAGACTATCCCCTGACAGAGAGAAAGCGCGAAGCTATCACAAAGTTTCTCGGACTGGTAAGAGCACTATAAGTTCCCGGTTTCTTTTTCCGGATCGATCTTTCTGACTCCAAGATAGTGGCTCGGTGAGTAGTTCCCTTCATCGGATGAGAAGAAAATAAAAATGTGAAGAGGATGACCATGCCACAGCGGGATGATTCCCACTAGAGCCTGACCTTCTTTACGGTAATGCTTTGAGTTGAGAACAAATATTTTATTTCTGCTATTGTAAATCACGATCATCGCTTTATCATCCGGGGAAACAAACGAGGTCCGGATCAGAGGCGACCAGGTCACCATGATTTTTTTGTCGGGCGTACATTCGGCCTTGGCATCAAGAGGCTTGGGAAGATTTCCGCGGCTTAGAATCACCTTTGTAAAGTCAATTTCCGGTACGCCATCCCGCATGGTAAAGGCATGCTTCAGATGATAGCTCAAAGCAATGTGATATGCTGATTTTCGGCTGGTATTTTCCTGGCTATAGCTCCGCTTAAACAAAGGCGATATGCCCAACAGGAAATCACTCATTATCTGGAATTTTTTGCGCTGCAGCAATTGAGGAGGAGAGGCCGGTTTGTGATTTTTTCGGGCAATGCCTCTCATGTAGGATATTTTCCGCCACCTGCTTCCGATGATGCTGCCGACCTTTCCGGAGAAAGGCCCGGTTATGCCTTGCTTGTATACGCCCATTCTGCTGTATGATTAAGTACGTTTATAATTCTGCAAATTCCTGAAGCAAAATATTGCCCATGTATCCGTGGAGGAAGTCTTTTTGAAGGCTCTGTGCGGATTCGGCATCTGTGTTGCCTTCCTCTAAATGAAAAGCTTCCATTATGGCCGCAGGGCTCCAATCTTTTCCATTAATATTTTTACGCCCATTGACAAGCTCCTCTGTAAACGCCAGCAGGGATATGCATACAAGAACGAAGCATCCTTCCGGGATCAAAGGATTGAATTGCCAGTTAATCTCATTATTATCACCGCTTTGAATGTCCGTTTCCTTTTGTTCCAGGTGAATGTAGTATTCTTCTTTCAGATTGAATGCCGTGAGGGTGATGCGGAGCCGGACGTATATGCGACCCTTATTTTTGGGATACACCAGGTGCCGTTTTCCATGGAATGCAGGAATACAGAGGTTGACCTGTCCATCATTTTCCAATGTGACTACAGGGTTTATTTTCAGGATCTTATCAAGAGGGGAGTCGATGTTAAATTGAAATCCTTTCAGGAAGGAAAGATCGCCGTCGTGCAGGTCGCGCTTCAGTATGTCCTTATAGGTACATGCCGCAATCGCTTGTTTTACAGCTCGTGTAAGCCGGTTGTTCATGCCGCCGTCGGGAGAATCGTAGATGCTATCCAGGGCTTTGCGAATGGCCTTAGCTGTTGAGCTTGCAAGGCCGAGTTC
>JBQGEO010000728.1:0-2492 GCA_052039655.1 Pararcticibacter sp. | reverse complement strand
CCGAATGGGGGGCGTCTTCCATTTCTTCCGTCAGATCCTGCCCCGCCCAATGCTCATAGTGCTTTCCGTTCTTCCACAGACGGCTGGCAGAAACATCATAAATAACTCCTTTAAAAGCTATCCATATTTCGGCCCTGTCCTGCCCGTTGCGCAAAGCAAGCTGAGACCTGGTGAATTCAGGCAATTCTGTTTCCATCATGGTGTTTCCCTCCGGACTTCCTGAAATATTCAAAAAAGGCAATATTAAAGAACAACAGGGTCAATGAATAAAAATGATCTTCCAGCGGAATAGTTCCGACCCTGACACCCGTATTTTCCAGGTTGCTGTAGATTACCACAGGCAGCGATGTAAGCAAACCGTTGACGATATAAAAAGGAATCAGAGAAACGAAGTAAGCTAAATAAAAACGGCTCAGATACCGGGGTCTCTTCCACAGGAAGTAAAACGACGTTAACAAAAGCAGCCCGAATGTGATCAAGCTATATACCCGGTTATAAAACAGCAAAAGCATTAGCACCGAAAAAACAGCAAGAAGCCAGCTTATCACCGGTGTTACATTTTTCAGAATATCACGCCTGACATAATAGTTCAGACACTCATAGATGAACACACAGGCAAAAGGAACTGTAATAAAAAAGAGAATCTCTTCAAGAGGAAGGTTAAAGAAAGCGGTCCCCTGAATATATTCCTCATTAAACGACCATACATCGAATATCGTAAAAAGATAATCCCAGACCAGGAACAGACAACCTGTAAGAATTAATCCGGGAAAGATAAACCGCCAGTTGCGGTAAAAGCGAACCCGCTTGTCAAACGACAATATTACAGGAAAAAAAACAGTTAAAAAATTTATCAGCAGGTATGTATAGTGGCTATCCATTATTCAAAGCTGCGTCGAATATAGTCAATTCTTTTGCACTATATCGTCCGCTCTTCTTCAAAAAGCCAATCACATTTTTCACTAATACAGGATCTTCAATATCTATTTGGCCTTTCTGAGCCAGCTCAAGCATCTTCGCAGCATCTTCCTCCATATGCTTGCTCAATCCAAGGAAAGAGGGCAGATAATATTCCAGGCTAAACCGCAGAAAACGAATTTCCAGGCTCTCAGGGCTTTTGGCAACGGCTGTTTCCATTGTCTTCAATCCACTTTTTACATATTCCATCTTCTTGCAGGGATTCCACGCATGTTTAGCCATAATCGCCTGAGCGGAACCGTAATAAGCGAGCATAAGAGGACTGGAAGACGCCTGGGGTTCCAGCATCTTGTAAAACCTCTCTGCAACTTCCTTATCCTTTACAGCCGCAATGTAACTTTTCCGCAATTGACTGATATCAAATGCCTTCATTGAAAAAGGGAGAAATAATAACAAAATAAAAAACCACCGCATCATATTACATCTTTTTAAGATCAATATACGCAAAATTGCATACTCCGGTTTCAGATATTCTGATTTTATGATAAAAATGTATCCTCTGACATCTGAATATCCTGCGAAAACACTATTGTGTATGGATATTAAACAAGTTACATTTACGGAGTATCGAATCAGTTTCATGAGTTGGAACCCGGTACAATAAATAAAAAATGAAAAAATCGAAGATCGCAGTCATCGGCTCAGGTTTTGCCGGATTATCGGCTGCAAGCCTGTTAGGACAGGCAGGTTATGATGTTACTGTCTTTGAAAAGAACGATCAGCCGGGCGGCCGCGCCCGGACGTGGGAGCAGGATGGTTTCCGCTTCGATATGGGCCCCAGCTGGTACTGGATGCCGGATGTATTTGAAAACTTTTTCAAACGATTCGGGCATTCTGCTACTGATTTCTATCACCTGCAAAGACTGAACCCGTCTTACCGTGTCTATTGGGATACGGATGACTATACAGATATCCCGGCAGGAATACCTGAACTTCAAGAATTGTTTGAACAGATAGAGCCGGGATCGGGACAAAAACTGGAAGAGTTCCTGATTCAGGCCCGCTTTAAATATGAGACCGGCATGGGCGACTTTGTTTATCGTCCCTCCCATTCCGTGAGGGAGTATGCCGACCTGAAGCTTCTCAAGGCAAGCTTTAAACTTCAGATGTTCACCAGCATGAGGAGCCACATCCGGAAGTTCTTCACTCATCCAAAGATCATTAAGCTCCTGGAATTCCCGGTATGGTTCCTGGGAGGTACCGCAAAAAACACTCCTGCCCTCTATAGCCTGATGAACTACGCTGATCTGGCACTCGGCACCTGGTATCCAATGGGGGGTATGAATGAAATTGTAAAAGCAATGACTGAAATTGCACGCAGCCAGGGAGTACGTATTGAGTTGAACGCAGAAGTTCAGAAAATCATCGCAGACCAGGGCAGAGCGACCGGCGTACAAACCGGAAAAGGCACTTTTGAGTTCGACTTCATTATCTCCAATGCTGATTATCAACATTCAGAACAAACACTCCTGGCCCCGCGCTTCCGCCACTAGTCCGCTTCCTACTGGGATAAA
>JBQGEO010000727.1:0-20116 GCA_052039655.1 Pararcticibacter sp. | reverse complement strand
GATAAACGCGAAAATGCCTATTACCGCAATCATTTGAAAGCCTATACCGGTATAATAGGCATAGCTGTTCATAGCCCTCTTTCCGCGGTTCAGCTCTTCCTCTTTATCCGTTCCCTTATTTTCAGACATACCGTTCAACTAGCTCGATCGGCAAAGTTAGAAATTAAAACAAAGAACGTGCTGATTTAAAGGCAAAAGGTTGATTTATCTCGTACACTGCCGTAACTTTATAAAGCAGGTATAACCTTCAGGTCCGGGGTAACCGGTGTAGGAAGAAAGTCCGCAAATAAAAATTTTAACAAAATCGTAAACATTCCGGTAATTTTACGTAGAAGAGAAAACCGGCGGCAGAAGTGCTTTTTTAAAATATACTTTTGCCGGATAATTTTTAAGTACTGATTACATTTGATCTAATGAAACTCATCTCGTCTTTGAAATATTTTTTTGCCCTCGTAACGCTTTGCATTATTGCAGGAAGTTGTGGAATGCAAAAAGAGACAACCGTTAACAGGGGTTTGCAGAATCTGACCACACGATATAATATTCTTTATAACGCAAAGCTTCTGCTTGAAGAAAACGAGAGGAATGTTGAAGACTCATACTATGACGATTTCAGCCAGGTTTTACCGCTGTATAAGGAGGCATCCAACCAGGACGGCTCCCCTTCGCCTTTACTTGATTCTGTCATCCGGAAGGCCTACGTCATAGTAAATGAAAAGAATCAAAGCAGCTATATAGATGATGCTTACTTTACCATAGCAAAGGCAAACTATTTAAAAGGTAACTACTACGATGCAGTCGAATTCTTTACATATGTCTTCCGGACCTATCCAAAAGAAACGGACTTAAGACTTTCTTCACTCGCCTGGAAAACCCGGGCACTTCTGCATTTAAATAATACACAGGAAGCATCTGCTACTATCGATACTGCGTTTAAATATCTCAATACATCTTCCGGAGCTATACCTGAAGTATATGCCGCGTATACTCAGTTACTTATCAATACCGGCCGGGAAGACAAGGCCGTAGAAAGCCTCACTAAAGCACTGGAGCTGGTACAGTCGAAAAAGCACAAATTAAGATGGACATATATTCTGGCTCAGCTGCAGGAAAATAACAATCAGCGTCAGGAAGCATTCCTGAATTATACGACAGTAGCGAAAAGCAATGTATCATTTGAGATGGCATTCAATGCCGCACTGAACCGTATAAGAATGAGCGACGAGGAAGGTTCAAAAAGGATCGATCGTGTGGCAGCCTTACGGGCAATGCTTAAAAGCCATAAAAATGAAGACTTTGCTGATCAGATTTATTACAGGATCGGTGATATTTACACGGAACGGCAGCAGACAGCAGAAGCAGTCGCAAGCTACCTGAAAGCTACAAAACAGCTATCTGCCAAA
This sequence comes from Pararcticibacter sp., assembly GCA_052039655.1. Lineage (GTDB taxonomy): Bacteria > Bacteroidota > Bacteroidia > Sphingobacteriales > Sphingobacteriaceae > Arcticibacter. Next base: position 18,713 of record JBQGEO010000727.1, on the reverse strand, counting down.
AATCCGGTTCACAAAGGTCTCGCATATCTTAGGTTAGCTGATATCCATTTCAGGAGCGGCAATTATACCAAAGCAAAAGCATATTACGACACAACACTCACTACCCTTCCTCCGGGATTTGCAGGATATGAGCAGATCAAACTGAAAAGCTCTCATCTCGACTTGCTTGCTGATCGCTATCAGGTGATCGCAAAAGAAGATACACTGCGTACTCTGGCACGTATGACGGATGCAGAAAGACAGGACCGTATCGCGCAGTTAGTCAGAGAGCAAACTCAAAAAACACTCGAACCCGGAAGTGTAAAGGCAAACACACAGTCAGATACCTTTACTGCTGCAATAGACCGGCCCGGTTCTAATCAGCTGGAAGGAAAGTTTTATTTCAATAATGCAGCAGCGGTTAGTCAGGGATTTTCAGATTTCAAAAGACGCTGGGGCAACAGGCCGGCAACCGACGACTGGAGACGCGGCCGCAAAACAGCCTCCGACGTAACAGAAAATCCTTCCAGCCAGCCGCTTATAGCGAAAGCACAGGACGGTTCTGCTACATCACCGGAAGAACGGATAAAGCAGAATATAATGAAAGATCTTCCGCTGACACCTGATGCATTTAAACGCTCTGATGAAAGAGTGGCGGCAGCATACTATGAGATAGCCGGCTTTTACAGGGAAGAGCTTAAAGACGAAAAAGAAGCACGAAAAACGCTTGAGGAATTACTCGCAAAAGTCCCCGAAAGCACCTATACGCCTGCCGCTTATTATAATCTGTATCTGCTCTACTCTCAGGTCGACAGGCAAAAGTCAGAGGAATACCGGGATAAACTGCTGAAAAATTACGCTGGATCTCAGTACGCCAAAGCGATCCTTAACCCGCGTTATGGATCAGAAGCGAATGCAGCTGAAGAAGCGCTCAACGAAGTTTATACTTCCGTATATGATCTGTATACACATCGAAAATATGCAGATGTGATTGACCGGGTTTCCGGCGCGGAAAACTCGTTTGGAAACAACAAGCTTTCCCCTCAGCTCGCTTATCTTAAGGCTCTGGCAATAGGCCACACTCAGAAATTACTTCCTTTCGAAAATCAGCTGATGGCGATAGCCGATACTTTTTCAACAGATGAGCTTATTACTCCTCTTGTACGCCAGCATCTCCGGTATATTACTGAAAACAGGAATGAGTTTTTAATCCGGCCAACAGCGCTGCTTGATTACGATCCTGACAATAACATATTTATGGAACCAGCTCCGGTTGTTCCCGTGAAGCCTGTTGTCGCTCAGAACAAACCTGCAGTACAACCTGCAAAGCCGGTAGTAATCCCTCCTGCTGAAAAGGCAGCCGTAACTCCTCCTCCGGTAAAAGAAGAGCCGAAACCGGTGATCGCTGCTGCACCCGAGAAAACTCCGGTTGCCGAGCCTGCTGTTATCCCGGAGAAAACTGTCACTCCTGAGAAAAAGACAGAAGAAGTAACGAAACCCGAAGAGGTAAAGAAGCCGGAGGAAGTGAAAGTGGAAATCCCTGCAGCAGTGGTGGAAAAACCGGCAGAGGTTGTGCCGGAAGCAGCGCCTCCTGTAAAAGAGACCGAACGGGCCTCTGATGTGAAGCCTCAGGTACCAAAACCTGCTGCAAACTTCAGTCTGCCGGAAGCAGGAGAGTACTACTTTGTGGTAAATGTAAATTCGGCAGTTGTAGATCTCAGCCCTTCCAGGTTCGGTATCGGTCAGTTTAACCGCTCAAAGTATGCTGCTTTAAAAATAAAGCATCAATTAAAATCTGTAAATAACGAAAATCAACTGATATTTGTAGGTCCGTTCAACAGCCTGACGGCTGCAGTAAACTACGAAAAAAGCATTCTTCCGTTAATAAAAGATATAATGAAGATAGCTTCCGAAAGATATAATACTTTTGTAGTTAGTAAAGATGAACTGGATAAGTTAAATTCGCGTGCACTGATAGATTCGTACGCTGAATTCTTTAAGAACTACAAATAAGTATGCAACGAAAAAAAGCGCAGTTAACAAAAGAAGAAACACGTCGTTATACCATAAATTTCTGGAAAATAATTTTAGGATGTATAGCCTTCGGGATCATTCTGATCTTCAGTGTCGGACTGGGCCTGTTCGGAAAACTGCCCTCCTTCCGGGATTTGGAAAACCCCAAAAGCAACCTGGCTTCTGACGTCATTTCCGACGACGGAGTAGTTCTCGGTTCTTATTTCGTCCAGAACCGGTCGAATGTAAGATACGATCAGATTTCGCCAAATGTCATTAACGCACTGATAGCAACAGAAGATGTAAGGTTTTACAGCCATTCCGGTATTGACTTCAAACGTACATTTACCATAATCTTTTACAACCTGGTGGGCAAAAAGCAGGGAGCCAGTACCATTACACAACAGCTCGCCCTCAACTTGTTCCAGGAAGAGGGACGAGCACACAATGTATTTAAAAGGTTTATTCAAAAGCTCCAGGAATGGATTATTGCCATTAAGCTCGAAAGGAACTATACCAAGGAAGAGATTATTACGATGTATTTAAATACTGTCGAGTTTGGATCCTACAACAGCTTTGGTATCAAGTCAGCGGCCCAGACATACTTCAACACCACCCCGGACAAACTAAGCCAGGACCAGGCAGCGCTGCTGGTGGGGAGGCTGAAAGGGCCTTCTTACTATTCTCCCATAAGGAACCCTGACAGGGCTCTGGCACGGCGAAATACCGTCCTTGACAATATGCACAACGCCGGCTATCTCTCAGACCCCGAAGCAGAGGAGATGAAAGAAAAGCCATTAGGTCTCAATTTCAGACCAATTAATCATAATGATGGTTATGCTGCTTATTTCAGGGCGGTTCTAAAAAAAGACATTCAAAAGATCTTCGAAGAACGAAATATCAGGAAAGCCGATGATACTCCTTATGACCTGGATCGCGACGGCCTGAAAATTTACACGACAATCAATTCCCGCATGCAGAAATACGCGGAAGATGCCCAGCGGGAATATATAAAAACCTTACAGGTACAGTTCACCAAGGTCTGGAAAGGACGGAATCCGTTTAAGGGAGAGGCTGTGATCCTGCTGGAGCAGGGAATGAAACGTTCCGACAGATATAAGGTACTCAGGGAAGAAGGTTTAACGGAAGGCGATATCCTGAAAAACTTCAACACTCCTGTCAAGATGAGCATATTCAGCTGGCGCGGTGATATTGATACCGTCATGACGCCGATGGACTCCATCAAATATTACAAATTATTGCTGCGGAATGCACTCCTCTCTGTGGAAGCAGGGGAAGGCCCTGGTACGGGATATGTACGGGCCTGGGTAGGCGGAATCAATTTCGAGCATTTTAAATACGACCAGGTAAAGATGGGAGCCAGACAGGTCGGATCGACAGCAAAACCCTTCACCTATGCTGCCGCTGTTAGCAACGGCTACTCCCCATGCTATCAGTTACCCAATGAACCGGTAACAATTGATGGATGGAGCCCGAGGTCAGATCATACTATTCCCGGCTCTATCACTCTGAAAAAAGGCCTTGCACATTCTCAGAACTGGATAACGGCCAGACTGATGAGCGAACTAGGCCCAACAGCTGTTGCTACTTTAACCAAGAAGCTTGGCGTTCCGAATGTTCCTGCCTATCCTTCCATTTGCCTGGGTACCTTCGATGCCACTCTTTACGATATGGTAGGAGCATATTCTGTCTTTGTAAATCATGGCGTATGGAACGAACCTGTTTACCTGTTACGGGTTGAAGATAAAAATGGAAACGTGCTGTATGAACCCAAGCCTAAAGTGGTGGTTGCTCTGGATGAACAGACCGCCTATGTCATGACTGATATGCTGAAGGGCGTAGTCAATCAGGGCACAGGGGTACGCCTGCGCTATAAATACAAGTTGACTAATCCAATAGGCGGTAAGACAGGTACCACTCAACGCAACTCAGACGGCTGGTTCATTGGAATCACGCCTCAACTGGTCACGGGAGTCTGGACGGGAGCTGAAGACAGGGCTATTCACTTTCTTTCAACCAACCAGGGAGAGGGCGCTAATTCAGCTCTTCCTGTATTTGCGTTGTACATGAAAAAAGTATATGCTGATCCGGCTCTGAAATATACAAAAGGAGACTTCCCTCCTCCTCCCGGCGGAGCAACAATTACTATAAATTGTGATGCGTATGGAACAAAACCAGCCACTGCTGATTCGGCAGCTGCTGGGAGCTCCTCTCAGCCAGCCCCGCCAAAGCCGGTTCAATAGGATCTTTGTTTGAAATAAAGGGTGCCCGGGAATGACCGGGCAGAATTAAAGTGTCGTTGTTTATAAACAGGAGTGCTGATGGATTTCAACTACAGGGAAGCATTAAAAAAGATCCCGGCTAAACCGGGTGTTTACCAATTCTGGGATGCCGCCGGAGAACTAATCTATATTGGAAAAGCTAAAAGCCTAAAAAACCGCGTAAGCTCCTATTTCAATAAAGACACCTACCGGATTAATGCAAAAACCAGGGTGCTGGTAAGCAAAATAGCGAATATCACCTTCACGATCGTAGATACCGAAATTGACGCCTGGTTGCTTGAAAACAGCCTTATAAAGAAGCATCAGCCCCGGTACAATATCATGCTCAAAGATGATAAGACCTATCCATGGATTGTCATTAAAAACGAGCCGTTCCCGCGGATTTACTGGACCCGCCGCATCGTAAAAGATGGCTCCAGATATCTTGGCCCGTATGCATCTGTGAGTATGATGCACACCATACTCGACCTCGTAAAGGAAATTTACCCTCTGCGTACATGCAATCTGCCCCTCATCAAACAAAATATCGAAGCAGGCAAGTTTAAAGTATGTCTGGAATACCAGATCGGCAATTGTAAAGGCCCCTGCCAGGCTTACCAGTCCGAAGAAGACTATAACCGGAATATAGAGAACATCAAGGATATCCTCAACGGAAAAACCGGGAGTGTCATCAGGAACGTAAAAGCAGAACTCGACGCCGCCGTTGCCGGTCTTAACTTCGAGCAGGCGCATAGACTGAAGCATCAGCTTGACTTGCTGGAGCGTTACCAAAGCAAATCAACCATCGTTAATTCTTCTATATCCGACGTCGACGTATTCAGTATCGCGTCTGATGAAAAACATGCCTTTGTAAATTTCCTTAAGGTCATGAACGGAACGGTCATCCAGACCCAAACCCTTGAAATGAAGAAACGCCTCGACGAAACAGATGAAGAACTGCTGAGCTTTGCCATCTCCGAATTCAGGACACGGTTCAGCAGCAGTTCGAAAGAAATCATCGTACCTTTTGAGCTGGAAATAGAGGACCCCGGAATACGCTTTACAGTGCCTAAGCTGGGAGAAAAGAAGAAATTGCTTGAACTCTCCCAGAAGAACGTCAGCTTCTTTAAACGGGAAAGGATTGAACAGTACGAAAAGCTTAACCCGGAAGTAAGAACAGAACGTCTGTTAACCCAGATGATGAAAGATCTGAGGTTAAATCAGCTGCCCAGGCATATCGAATGTTTTGATAATTCAAACTTCCAGGGAAAATACCCGGTATCTGCCATCGTCGTGTTCAAAGACGCGAAACCCTCAAAGAAAGATTACAGGCACTTCAATGTCAAAACAGTGGAAGGTCCCAACGACTTTGCAACCATGGAAGAAGCTGTCTATCGCAGGTACAGAAGAATGCTGGAAGAAGGCACCACCCTCCCCCAGCTGGTGATCATCGACGGCGGTAAAGGCCAGCTCTCCTCAGCCCTAAAGAGTCTTAAACTCCTGGGAATAGACAACCAGTTGACGGTGATCGGCATAGCCAAAAAGCTGGAGGAGCTCTTCTATCCCGGAGATCAGTACCCCCTGTATCTCGACAAAAAGTCAGAAACACTAAAGATCATACAACAGCTCCGTGACGAAGCCCACAGGTTCGGCATTACCTTTCACCGCCAGAAACGAAACAAGGCCACACTTGCAACCGAACTGAGCAATATCCCCGGCATAGGAAAGACGACAGCAGAAAGGCTTCTCCAGCACTTTAAATCAGTAAAGAAGATCCGGGAGGCCAGTGCAGATGAGCTTCGCCAGATCCTAAATACCAAACAAACCGGCGCACTCCTTCAGTACTTCAAAGGAAGCACTGAAAACGATAGCAGCGTAATGCCAAACAATTAATCCCCCCTTAAAAGAAAAAATCCGGAGAACCTCAATTCCCCGGATATACTTATCTAAGTAATATTCTTTAACTGCCACCCGTACCGCACCCCGCTCCAGGCAGCGCTATTTCAACTTTCAACTTTAAACTTTAAACTTTAAACTTAATAAGACCACAGGTCGTGCTCATAATCCAGCAGTTGCTTCTTAACCCGCTCCGATTCATAAAGCTTATCTATCCCCTGTGCATAATCTTTAATTCTCAGATCTTCAGGATTTGACTCCTTCACGATATAGCTTGAAAAGAGACGCTTAAGGAATATATCGTCATAACTCAGGCCGGTAGCGTCATTATTACGGGTAGTGACCGCCTTAGTAGCAAAGATATGACGCGCAGCAGGGAAATAGATCCAGAAAGCAGGCTGCTCGCCCAAATCCTGCCCTGCAGCCTTAATCTTTACCATTGGCGCAATTCCTACGATCCTTGGCTCAAAAACTGAACGATTCTTATCAAAGATCCAGTCTTCCTTGATCTGGAACTTAATCACACTGTCAGGGTTAAATTCACCCACCGCCATATGAGATCCTATCTGTTCGCCGGTCGACTCATTGAAATCAGGGATCAGCACACTGTCTGCAAATTTCCCCATTACCTGCTCTGGCTTAAGAACAGTAGCAAACGAATCGCCATTGGGATCTTCCTTTGTACTGACTGCATCGTAGGCAGTAAGCTCTCCGGAAGCTATCGCATTCATGATGATATCGATCAACCGGGATTTAGGAGAAGCATAAACAGCGTTCATTTTCTCTCTCAGATCGATTTCCCTCCACACACGCTTTGAAAACATTACATCCGCTTCACGAATGTTGGCAAATGGTGCAGGCTTAGCCTCCTCAATATTATTTTTCTTAAAATAACCATCTACCGGTCTCTCCTGCACTGAATCAACAGCTGCAGGATTGGTTGAATTATTCAGATCCGGCTTTTGAGCAAAAAGCATGGTGGCCATCAAACTGAATAAACCTGTTATGCAAATCCTTTTCATATTCTTATTAATTCGCTGTTAATGCAATTGAATTTAACGCTCTCTGCGAACCATCAGGTCCAACTGCAATAATATTATCAAAAATCACACGTGTACCCGGCCCTATACCCGCAAGTGCAGATTTCATAGCACCGCTGAGCGAATTTCCTGATGTCTGAAGCACGATTGCATCAGCCCTCGGCTTAGCAATGATCACGCTGAAACGCGTAACAGAAAACTTCGCATCGAAATCAAATCCTTCAAGCACGGCGAATACATTATTTTGTGCTTTAATGGCAACAGAACTCAAAGTACCTCCCGTCTTTCCGCCGAAACGGGCAACCGGATCAGGAATGCGTTTCACCCTGAATTGAGTTGTTCCGATAGTCTGTACCTTTCCGGGAGCAATTTCTGCCGACACGTTGACAGTCGCCTCACCCGGAGAACTCACCTTTACAGTATACTTTCCGTTTGATCCTCCGATACTTCCACCACTCATCGTTACCCGCAGGTTTTCCTTAGGGATCCCGGGCGCAGATACCGAAACAGGGTTATCAACTCCGATATAGAAAACATTCATCTTATCCGGAGATACCACTGCAGATGGACGGGCTACCTGATACTTCTGTTCAGGTGTAGTATATTCTTTTACAGTTCCGTCAGTTTGCATTACCCTCACCTTACCGGTCCAGGAGAACATCCCTTCACGGTTTGTAGCGATCGTGTAAACACCCTTTCCATCCCTTACAGGTAAAGAAGATCCTCCGACTGTAATAGTTGGGTTCGATCTTGAATCATAAGCTGTTAAAAACACCTCAGCAGTATAAGGCTGTCCCTGTATAAGATAAGAAGTTGGCGCTACAGCCACCGCAGCAAATTTGTCAAGATTCACCACAGCCTGGTCCATCTTACCAAGTATACGCTTTACCACATCCGCTTCCGCATTCTTCACATCAGTCTGGATCTTTGTTAAGATCGTCATCGCTGCCGTCAGCGGAGTTCCTTCACCGAAGTTTACTTCTTCCCAGGTTTTCTTTCCTCCAAGAGATTGTTTAGGATCCTCAGCAGAAAGAGCAAGTGAAACAGTTGCACGGTCCTTCTCTTCAAGCAAAGCCATCAGCTTTTCTCTCGTCTCATTGATCCGGCCCTTCAATTTTTCACCTTGCTTCTGGTTAACCATGATCCCTGGCGCAATGTCAAGATTGTCCCTGGCTTTAAGGTCACCAGTTTCAGGATCTATTCCCTGCCCTTGTGTAACGAACTCTTTCTTAATCGATTCTATGTAATCGTTTAACTCCCCGGCAATCTTCTGTGCTTCTTTCGCTTTTTCATACACAGGTTTTGCTCTCACAGGTTCGTCCTTCAACTTTGTGCTTTCAAAAGCAGCAAATAGTTGTTCAACACCTGTATTTACGTTTGTCTTCGACAGCTCAAGACTGTCGTTGATATTCTTAAACGCATTTAAAATTGTATCTGAGACATTCAAGGCCAGCATAGCGAGCAATACCAGATACATGATATTGATCATCCGCTGTCTTGTTGTTTCTTTTCCTCCGGCCATGTTTAATTAGATTTTCTGTTTTTAAAAGATAAATGAAAAACAGTATTTAAACCCGCGGTTGATTCATTGCAGAAAGCATATTTCCATAAACAGCATTCAGAGAACCCAGGTTTCTGGCAAGCTTGCCAACCTCATCTTTAAACTGTTTTGAATCTTCCAGCGACTCGTTAAAGTTCTGCATCGTCAGCGAAAGGTTCTGATAGAACTTATTCATTGATTTCAGATGCGCACTTGAATCCTGCAGTTCAAGCTCATACACTGCATTCAGAGCGGAGAGATTTTTTGCCAGCGCATTTACCTGCTCATGATAGTGTTTCGAATCAACACTCGTATTGCCCATTTCCACCAATCCGGCAGAAGCTTTTTCAAAAGCTGCGCTCAGGTTATCAAAGCTGGCAGACGCACTCTTAAGTTTTCCGGTGAATTCGTTGGTTGCTACCGTTGCATCCGCTACTTTAGAAATAGCGCCGACCTTGTCACTGAAAGTTCTCAATCCTGTACCCAGACTTTCAATAAGCTCCGGTCCGATCTTGGCATCAGCCATCATTTTATCAAGAGCTGCACTCGAAGAAGGAGCTGCAACACTCGGGCGGGCAGATACCTTAGGAAGTTCTCCGTCAAAATCATCAGCCAGCTCAGGATACACCCTGCTCCATTCCGGATCTTTTGGTGGCTGTACGAATCCTGTCAGGAAGAAGAGGAATGCTTCTACTCCGAGCCCTACCCCGATCATATAATTTCCTAAAATACCACCAATATGAAGAATCTTGAATAGCGCACCAATGATTACCACACTTGCACCCCACGAAATTGCTGTATGCAATGAGAATAATTGAAATTTTTTCTTGTTAGCCATAGTAAAAATATTGAAGATGTTTACTTTTTTTAAAGATTGTTATTTATTAAAATGAATTTCTGTCTCTGATATCCCTGCCCGGGAAGCGGGTAACACACCTGAACCCTATGTAAGATTTTGCAGTGTCCTGGTATTCGAATGCACGTGTCGCGTTTTGAAGGAAATAACCAATATCTTTCCATGAACCTCCGCGGACAACTTTTCTTTTCATCACTTCTGCATCAGTACCCTTTGCTTCATAACTGAAAGTTGGATTCAGGTCATGAACAAATGTGGATGCAGATTCGTCATAAGCAGAAGAAGTCCACTCAGCAACATTTCCCGCCATGTTATATAACCCGAAGTCGTTCGGATAATATGAGCGTACATTCACTGTAACCGCCCCGCCGTCGTCGTTATAATTTCCGCGCCCCGGTTTAAAGTTCGCCATTAAGCACCCTTTCGCATTCCGGATGTAAGGGCCGCCCCACGGATAATCCGTTCCGATCCTCCCGCCCCTGGCTGCGTACTCAAATTCTGCTTCCGTCGGCAATTCAAACGGTAAACGAGGATTCCTCTGTCCCTGGGCACTTCCTTCATAAAGGCGTGTGCGCCACACAGTAAATGCTCTTGCCTGCCTCCAGGTAACACCTACTACTGGATAGTTGGCATAAGACGGGTGAGAAAAATACCCTTCTGTCATCGGGTCGTTTCCGGCATAAGCAAAGTCTGCCAGCCAAACCAGTGTATCAGGATATACTGCCACCGTATCGCGGAAGATAAAGTCCGACCGCCTTTTGTTCTTATTACCTCTGTTGTTAGCTGCCTCCCTTAAGTTAAGGATCGCAAAATTATATTTGAGAAGACGGACATCAATTTCATTCCGGTCAAATACCCGGTCCTCTCCCTGGTAATACATAGCCTGAAGCTTATTTGCATCTCCGCTATTCTTCTTGCCTCCCCATATAGCAGTGCCGTCGCCTACTTTTCTCCAGTCAATATACTTCTGCCCGCCGGCATCAGCACTTGCACCTTTTCCTTTTGGCTGAATATAAAACTTGGGATCCTGTAAATAATCAGTAATCGCAATTGAGTCCCTGACCCAATGTACAAACTGCTTGTACTCACTGTTAGTAATTTCAGTTTCGTCCATGTAGAATGCCTGAACGGTAACCTGTTTGTTTTGGGCAATCTGAGCATAGGTGATGTCCTGATCTGTTTGCCCCATCACGAATGTTCCCGCCGGTACATATACCATGCCGTAAGGGACCCTGCTGCTGCTTACTTTCTTGGTCTTTACTCCAACCAGTTCTCCACCAGCGCCACCCTTTCCACATCCACTAGAGAAAGCCGAGATGACTGCGAGAGCGATAATATAAATTTTTCTCATTGATGTTTTAATCCCTTGTTTAAAAAAACCTGACTAATATACAACTCCTAACCATGTAAACCTAAAAACACCTGATTGGTTTTCTGTTACTTAATGATCGTTATGCAGGTTTCTACGAAAAGTTTTGATGAAGGTTGCAAAAATACAAGGCAAAAATATTAAAGGTAAAAGTAACTACTTATTTACCATCTTAATATACTGTTCAATCGCCATAGTCATACTTGGAGCATTTGGTGTTGGGGCAGGGATGTCAACGATAAGTTCCCGCTCCTGTATAGACTTTTGAGTGCTTGCGCCAAAAGCCGCTATTCTTGTATTATTTTGCTCGAAACCAGGAAAATTCTTATAAAGCGACTGGATGCTTGAAGGACTGAAAAACACGATGATATCATAAAAGACATCCGCAAGATCCGATAAGTCGCTGCACACTGTTCTGAAAAGAACCGCAGGCGTAAAATTGTACCCGTTCTCCTGAAGGAACTTTTGTGTCTCCTCAGTTGCTACGTCCGAACATGGATAAAGGAATTTCTCAGAAGCATTCTTTTTCAGTACTTCAGCCAGGTCGGCTGCCGTTTGCTTCCCAAAAAAGATCTTCCTCTTTCTGTATTGTATATATTTCTGAAGATAAAGAGCAATATTCTCCGACAGGCAAAAGTACTTCATATCTGCGGGAACCTCGAACCGCATTTCCTCACAGATCCTGAAGAAATGGTCAGCAGCATTCCGGCTCGTGAAAATTACAGCAGTGTAATCGGGAAGGCTAATTTTTTCCTTACGGAATTCTTTAGCGGGAACACCCTCTACATGAATAAACGAACGAAAGTCAACTTTTACGTTATACTTTTTTGCCAAATCATAATAAGGTGATTTCTCTGTTTCCGGCTTCGGTAAGGTCACCAGGATACTTTTAACCTTTTTCTTTCTTGCTTCTGATTGCATATCTTCCTTTAGAATCTCAGCGCCTTGATTAATATTAATAATGGGCAAATTTCGAGGGCACAAAGATAGATAATTAAATAAAATTTCGGAAACCTGTATCCCGATAAAATATTCGTTATCGCTCTAAGGAACTGGAAAAAGAATATACAGCCCATCAAGGCAAATGAGAGATAAATATAATAAGGCGCAAAACGCCCCGGAGTTAAACTAAAAGCAATGACAACCGGTAAAAAAAACAGAGCCGCATTAAAATAGCTCATAAATAAAATGGAGATATACTCCTTTACCATCTTACCAGCGTCGAATAAATAGCCAAGCGCCTTCACTAAGAAAACTTTAAAAGTGTAAAGCCCGATAATGATGAAGGAAAGCCTTAAAAAGAGATTAAAGCCGCTGTAGCCATATGACAATTGAAAATATTTACTGCATTGATAGAACAGCATACCCAGGCTAAAGCCGAATAATAAATACAGGAACACGAAAGGCCAGGAGTTAAAAAAGTTCTCCTCCTTGTTAATCTGGCCTAATACCCTGTTACTGAAAAACGCCTGCATCATTGCGCTCAGCTCCTTATAAAAAACATTCCTCAGTATCGCAAACAGGAACAGGAAAACAAAAACGACAGCAATGATCCACAGTTCTCCCTTAGGCCTCGGCCTGCCCTCCTCATATCTCGACAACTTTTGGAATCTGGATGCCCAGGACTTGAAATCCACTCCTTTTACCATATAGTACTGCACCAGGCTATCCCTGAAACGGTTCGGCCTGTTTGGATCAGGCCACTTTACCCATGCCATCAGCAGCGAATCCGACACGACCCTGACAGAATCCCTCACATGCCGGATAGAATCCCTGCGAAGCTCCCATCGGGCAAGAGATATGGAATCAGGATTTTGACGATATTCCGGAAGAGAACCGCCTGATGTAGAATCAGTCTGGCTGAAAGCAGTAAACTGAATTAAAAAAAGCACCAGAAACAGTACGTAATTTTTCACTCGCATCCGTATCAAAAATCCTTGATACAAAGGTATTGGAATATTTCCACTTATTTTGCCTTTCTTGCCGTTACTCTTACAGGATCTGCCTCCTGCGTCTGAAATACCAGGCTATCCTTCTCAAATCTCTTGATCAGGAAGCGGATATCCCTCGATTTTCCGCTATCAAGCTCTTCCTTATAAACGATGTTCGGATATTCCAGCTTAAAAGTTCCGTGCGACAGAACCTTAGCTCCCCAGATCATTTCAAGCTTCCCGTCCGGATGAAAAACGATAGAAGGGGAATTTTCTTTTAGCTCCTCCTCAGAGGCGACGCGGGGAGGTACCTGCTCGGGGTTTTCTACCTTAATATATTCCCAGGAACCATAAAAGTCCTCTGTCTTCGGAGAAGAACAGGAAGCAACCAGACATGTAAAAAGCAAAAAGAAACAAGTACGCATCCTCAATATATTTACCTGACGGATAACCATTTGTCTTTCACCATCCCCCACCTCCGTCAGGGTGCTAAAGTACAAAGATGACATCAATAAATACCATCTTTTTTGAGGCGTTCTATTTCTGTCTGGCTGATATCAGCCAAAGTATACGCCTGCACACGGGTGATCTGGAGCTCATCAAGGACATCGACCACATCTCTGAAGACCGATTTATCACTGGGTTTAACCAGCACAATAATTCCCTTTTGCGGATTCCCGGTCTTCTCAACTACTTTTCTCGCCTGTTCCGTTATAACTCTCCGCAATTGCGTCTTGCCTGCCCCAACCAGTTCAGGTTTAGTAAGAGGTGATTCCGGAGCCCCCATATACCACTCCATCTTATTGTTCTTTCCCAGGCAAATGCTCATCGTCCGTGTGTCAGCAATAGGCATAGTATCACCACCGTCGTCCGGCATAGCCAGGCTCATTGCCGAAGGCTTCGCAAGTGTAGTGGTCAGCATGAAAAAAGTAATCAGCAGAAACATCAGATCTACCATTGGAGTAAAATCGATACGGGGAGCAAACGCTTTAGTTGATCTTCCTGCTTTCTTAGAAGTCGGGTTGTTGTTTAGTTCTGCCATGATCTTTAACTTTAGGTACATTAAATAGATGCAGCCATAGTTAAAAATCCATAAATTACTCCTCTTCTTTAAAGTATACTTTATAGTAATTCAGATTTTTTCCATCATCAAATCCTTTCTCAATAAGTTCCCGGTCTCCGTGAATATAAATGTGAAAGTTCCGGTCGAGCTTCAGGACACTCTTATACACCCGCGCCTGCTTCTTCACTGCCGGCGCAGAAATTTCAAAAGATTCCGGGATCTCCGTATCAAACTCCTGCTCATAGCTGTTTTTAAAGCTTTTGAATGACTCAATCGCCTGGGGATTTCCGATCACTTCATTTGAGAACTCCTCCATATCAAAAGTCTCCTTCTCCTTGAAATACTTCATGGACTTGTTCAAAAGGTCAATCTTATCCGCTTTCGTTAAATCAAACTCCTCGTCAAGCTTTGTACTCACAAAATTCTTATAAATCCCAAGAGTATTGTTTGTCTGATTAAAACTATCGTTCCTGATCTGCAGCTTTAAAAACTCATCTTTCCAGGAAACTGCTTCACTGTTCCGGTTGGTCTGATCCGTAACCACTACCTTATATCCCTCCTCTTTATCCGTTCTGAATATCAGGCAGCCCTTATCCAGTTTTTGAATATTGATCGCTTCCTGCTCATACTCCATCCTGAAGCCCTTATCTCCCGGGTAGACTTTAAGAAAGGTTTCTTTTGTTTCAGATTTAAAGATCCCGATCGCGTCCAGAAGTTCCCCCTCAATCTGCACATTATGAAACATCACGACATACAGCTCCCCTGCTTTGATCTTGGGATGCGAAGATATCTCGTACAGGTATTTGGCAAGATGCTCCGTATTCTCATGAAAAGGTGCCAGATCTTCAAAAATAGATGTAGCAAAATGATACACCTCATTCAGCCCCAGATTATCACTTGAATGCATAAAATGATAAACCTCGTTCACTTTCTCGAACGGCTTCAGAAAATACTGCAGTAATAAATTACTCAGAACCTCATCTTCAATATTTAAAGGTTCTTCCGACAATACGTAGAACTCTTCCTGTGATTTATTACCAACCCGGTGTATAGAAAGCTTACCCAGCGAAGCTTCGAAAAATGTGACCATATGTACATCAAAAAGGGCGGAAACATACTAAAAATTTCTATAAGTTGGCGGCTTTCGCCTGTTAGATATTGGGGTCGGTGAAGACTACCATACGACCCGGGTAAACAAGCTGCGCAAAACCTGGGCGCAATAAGAATGCTGATAATAATCCTTCTGAAAATATTTTCTTTCCACAAAAGAACCTGATGTGAATATACCCGGTATAGAACATTTTGTTCGGTTCCGAACGCTTTTACAAATACAAAATAACCCAATTGACTGTTTTTCTGACATTTACCCTTGGCATTCTATTAGCATACCGGTTACTATGGACAAGCTCATATCCAGGGAAGTTTTACAGCAGCGGAAAAGAAGATTATTTTACATCGTCATAGCAGGTGTCATCTTATTCTTTTGCACAATCGTAATCTTCAGGATCATTATTAAACCCTCAGTTTCCAAATCACAAATTGCGGTTTTCATAGCAGACACAGGACCTGTTGAAAATACCATTTCTGCCGCAGGCGAAATACTGCCGGAGTTTGAGCAGGTAATAACGAGTCCGATCAACTCATCTATCCAGAGCGTGCTGATTCAGGCAGGCACTTCAGTCAAACCTGAGCAGGCAATACTGATTCTGGATAAAGCTTCCTCTCAGGCAGAGTTTGAAAAGCAGAGATTTCAACTTGAATCAAAGCGGAATACGATTCACAAACTCAACCTTGACCTGAACAAGAGCCTTTATGATCTGAAATCCAGTAATGAGATCAAACAATTAAAGATCAATAGTCTGGAAGCAACTCTCGAAGACTATAAACGACTATTCAGAGCAGGAGGAGCCACAAAGGAGGATGTGGCAAAAGCTGAGCTGGAACTTAAAGTAGCAAAACTCGAAAAAAAACAGCTTGAAAACGAGATCAGGAGTAAAGTAGAAACTATGAAGTCCGAAATGCGCGAGTCTGAACTCGATGCTTCTATTCAGGAAAAGGACCTGTCGGAACTCGACAGGAAATTGCACCAGGCAAATATCCTGACTACCCGCTCTGGAGTATTAACCTGGGTAAACGGAAACATTGGCGCTTCCGTACGCGAAGGAGAAGTGCTGGCCAGGATTGCCGACCTGCGCACTTTCAAAGTAGCGGCGACTCTGTCCGACAGCTATCTCGATCAGCTCCGCAGAGGCATGCCCGCTATTGTAAGGATCAATGACAGCCTGCTCCGGGGATCTGTGGCAAGCATCTCTCCATCAGTTCAGAATGGCCTCATCTCCTTCGAAATTCAATTAGAAGAGAAGAATCACAAATTACTAAGACCGAATCTCAAGGCGGACGTCTTTCTGGTAACTGAACGTCATGATCACGTCGTCCGGGTGGCAAATGGCCCTGCGTTTAAGGGTGCCGGTCCGCAGGATATATTTATAGTAAAAGAAGGGAAAGCTGTTAGAAGGACGGTTCATATCGGGATGTCTAATTTCGATTATGTCGAAATTAAAGACAATATCAGAAGAGGCGAAGCGGTAATCACCTCCGATATGAGCGATTTTAAGAACACAAAGGAGATTAATATCACAGATTAGGCTATGAAAGTTCTGACACTCATACTGGTTCTCTTAATGCTCAATCTCGTTCGGGGACTGGCACAAACTTCCGATACGCTTAAGTTATCGCTTACCGATATTGTTCAGATGGCAAAAGAAAAGTCAATATCAGCTAAACAGGCTTCCACTACCCGCGAAACGCGCTACTGGGAATGGCGCACTTTTAAATCCAATTACCAGCCACAGTTAAGGCTTTCTGGTATCCTGCCAGGCTATAGCAAGACCTTTGCAGAAGTTTTACAGCCCAATGGAACCATTGATTTTCAGCCTGTCAGGAATAACAATTCATCCATAAGTATGTCTTTCAGCCAGAGCATCACGATGACCGGCGGATCTGTTTTCGGGACTACAGAGTTGCAGCGGTTTGACGATTTCGACAGGAGCAGCGTCCTGTACCGGGGCACCCCCTATGCGTTGGGATACTCTCAGCCACTGTTCCAGTACAACAAGCTGAAATGGGATCAGCGAGTTGAACCTCTGAAGTTCAGGGAAAGCAAACAAGCTTACATTGAATCAATGGAGAAGATTGCTGTAGATGCAACAACTCTTTTTTTCGATCTTTTACTTGCTCAGGTGAACCTCCAGATCGCCGAAACGAACTTTAGCAATACGGAAAACATTCTTAAAGTAGCCGGATTAAAATACGAACTTGGCAAGATCACCAGGAATGAAATCCTTCAGCTTCAGCTTGAAAAGTTAAAATCGCAGAAAGCTGTGGGAGTTGCCCGGCGTGATATGGAAATAGCCACGCTTAACCTCCGGTCATTTACAGGATTAAATGCCGCAGCTATTGTTCTCGAACCTCCCCGGCAAACCAGCCGCATACAGATCGTCGCAACAAAGGCACTCTCGGAGGCCTACGCCAACAGGGCCGATGCCATCGCCTTTGTAAGACGGATTGCTGAAGCAAGGCGTGATGTAGCGAAGGCGAAGGGCGATAACGGGATCAATGCTACCTTAACCGCCCGCCTCGGTTTTTCTAAAAGTTCAAAACAGCTGGCAGGTGTTTATCGCTCGCCTCAGGACCAGCAGCTGCTTCAGATAGAACTGGATATTCCTATTCTCGACTGGGGCCGCTCTCAGTCGAGAAGTAAGACAGCAAAAGCCAACCTTCAGTTCTCGGAGTATTCGGTAGAGCAGGATAAACAAAACTTTTCGCAGGAAGTCCTTACCCAGGTAACCTTGTTTGATATGATGAAAGATCAGGTAACTTTAACCTCCCGGGCCGATAGCATTGCATCTGAAAAGTTTCTTATTGCAAAGGAAAGATATCTTTTAGGCAATTTAGGCATAACAGATCTGAGTATCGCATTCCAGGAGAAAGATCAGGCCAAGAGGGATTACATCTCTGCATTAAGGGATTTTTGGGGTTCCTATTATGAACTGAGATATCTTTCATTATACGATTTTGATAAAGACCAGAAAATTACATATCAATAAACCATTCATTATGATTCATTTAGAAAATATTGAGAAACTTTACCGTACCGATACAATTGAAACCATCGCTCTTCATAACATCAGCCTTCATATTGAGAAGGGAGAGTTTTTATCTGTAATGGGGCCGTCAGGATGCGGGAAGAGCACCCTCCTGAATATAATGGGACTGCTTGATGTTCCGACAAGAGGCCAGGTAAAAATAGATAACCAGGTGCTTGATATGTCTGATAAGAAACTTGCTCGCTTCCGGAACCAGAAGATCGGCTTTATTTTTCAGAGCTTTCACCTGATAAATGATCTTCCTGTTTTGGATAACGTAGAACTTCCCTTGCTTTATCGCAATTCTACAGCCAGGGAAAGAAGAAGACTGGCTTCAGAGGCTTTGGAAAAAGTTGGATTAAGCAACCGGATCAAACATTTTCCCTCTCAATTATCAGGGGGGCAAAAACAGCGGGTTGCCATAGCAAGAGCTATTGCAGGCAGTCCCGAAATCATCCTTGCCGACGAGCCCACAGGTAACCTCGACAGCGCAATGGGGAATGAAATAATGAATATTCTCCTTACCCTCAACAGTTCTGAAAAGAGCACCATTGTAATGGTGACTCATGATGGGACAATGGCAAAGAAAACACACAGAC